>NZ_KV802775.1:0-11998 GCF_001810835.1 Nosocomiicoccus sp. HMSC067E10
TTTTTATTTTACACAATATTTAAGACTTGACCATTTTTGTTAAATAAAACTCGGCGGAGGAGTGTTTTTCATCTTTTAGGATAAAAAGCGACTATCACTCATTGGTTATTTACAAAAATTCTCTGAATCTGTTAGATATATCAGGATAATTAACAAAAACTCGGGCTCCGGCCTCTTTTTTGTTAGATAAAAAGATATAATTAACAAAAACAGTGGCGCCGACCTGAAATATGTTAAATAAATCGGGATATCTAACAAAATCGCGATTTTTTTGTTAAATAAAATTTGGCGTAAGAGAGTTTTTCATCTTTTAGGATAAAAAGTTACTAACGCACATTGGCTATTTACAAAAATTCTCTGAATCTGTGAGATATACCAGGATATTTAACAAAAACTCAGGCGCCGACCCGAAATTTGTTAAATTAAACCAAGCGAAGTTCTATAATTACACATCGGATACAACCAAAAAACTCCGCAAGGCCATCAGCCTTACGGAGTTTCTCTCTTTTAAATATTACTATTTTCTTAGTCGTCCAAAAATGAATGATACGATTAAGATTAAGATAATCGCACCGAGTAGTGTGCCTACGATACTCATGCCACCAACTGTTGGTCCAATATTTAATCCAAGTGCGTTACCAATTGATGCTCCGACTAATCCTGCGATGATGTTACCAATAACACCACCTGGAATGTCTTTACTAATGATTAAGCCGGCGATCCAACCAAGGATACCACCAACGATTAATGTCCAAAGCCATCCTAACATAAAAATTCCTCCTATAAGTAGTTCATATATTAAATAAACTAAATGTGTTATTAAATACCAGTATTATTATCTGATATATATTACATACCCGACTATATATGTTATAAACATTTACAGTAAAAACTTTTATGCTTTTTCTTTTCGATGCTTAAATACAAAGGCCAAATAAAAACTAAAAGCGATGATAATACTTATCGCGCTGATTAAGTAAATGTACGAATAACCAAATAAATCTGACACGAATCCAAATATTAACGCTCCGAGTCCAACTCCTAAATCAAAAAATGAGAAGAACGTTGCGTTTGCCATACCACGCCTGTTCGACGCTGCGCGATTTACTGCCATCGCTTGGAGTGCTGGTTGTACAAATCCAAATCCGAGTCCGTATAGTATTGCTGCGATGTATAACGTCGTCGCTGATGTCATAGAGAACATCATAAACATAGCAACTGTAATCATGATCATTCCTGGAACGAAGACGACTCCCATACCGTGGCGGTCAAATAATTGTCCCGCGTAAAATCGAGTAGAGAGTAGTGCGAGCGCGTATACGACAAAATATATTTGAATGCTGTGAGACGAGAATCCAAGTTCGATTGTGTATGCAGGTAAAAAGGATGCGATTCCACCGAAAGTAAATGTCACAAACATAAGTAAAAATGAAGCCGGTAACGCCGTTTTTTCAAATAAATCAAAACGGTGATACGTCGTACTCTTACTCGCTTCTTTATCCGGTTTAACATAATTAATTTGCGTTGCAAGAATGAATGCAATGAGTATTAATGTTCCGCAGAGGATAAACAACCACGTAAACGAAATGTAATCGACTAAAAATAAACCGAGTGCCGGTCCAAGCGCAAGAGCAATATTCGCACTAATAGAGAAAAATCCGAGACCTTCACCACGACGAGATGCCGGAATTAAGTCTGTTGCGATCGTCCCTGTTGCGGTCGTTAATGATCCCCATCCAATGCCCTGCACAACTCTAACTATTAATAAGACGAATAGTACTGTACTAATTGTTAACGAATATGTCGACACTAAAAATATGATTAAACCGTAGAAGAACACGTAACGACGACCTTTTGTGTCAAGCCACGTCCCAGCAGCTGGCCGAATGAGTAGTGCACTAAAAGTAAATATCCCAACGACGAGACCGATATATTTATTATCTAAACCGAGGTCTTGAACGAACAACGGTAATGTCGGTAACGTCATTTGAAACGATAGAAAAATAAAGAAGTTTGCAAATAAAATAATAATGAAATCTTTTGTCCATATTCTATCGTGTAAATTACTATTGTCCATCGCTAGTATCCGCCTTTCTATTAAATTAAATTTCGTATAAAATAGAACGTATCACTAACATATAGAGGAAATTTTATGAATATACTAATGATTGATAACTACGATTCATTTACGTATAATCTCGTTCATTATTTAGAAATGAACGACAAAGGTGTAAATATAATCGTGAAACAACCGTATGAACTTAACAATAATACCATAGATGACGAAAGTATTATAGGGATTGTCGTTTCTCCAGGGCCATCTCATCCGAAAGACCGACCTGAAGTAATCGAGTTTTTAAAATCTGCTTGGGAGAAAGTTCCGATTTTAGGAATTTGTCTCGGCCATCAAATGTTATGGCATATGACAGGTGGCACAGTGACACATTTAAAACGTCCGGTACACGGAGAAACGTATGAACTCACGCACGACGAAAAATTTATTTATAAAAATATCGATAATCCAATTCAGATTACGCGTTATCATTCTCTCGTCTGTAAAGGCGATAACGACGAATTTGTAGTCGTCGGCACAGCAGACGATGAAATAATGGCGATCCGCCATAAAACGGAGGACATTTTTGGACTTCAATATCATCCAGAATCGATATTATCTGAAGAAGGTCATGCACAAATTAATAATTTTATCGATATCGTATTGGAGAGATGCTAAATGAAAGCACATATCAATTTCACAAAAAATGGCGTCGTTGAAGACTTGTATTTTGTAAAACCGGTTAAAACATACGATGAAACAACACCTTTAAAAGATGTATTAGACGCGTTAGAAACTGCACAAAACAACGACCAATATGCACTTTTTGCAGTGACATATGAGTCTTATAAAAAAGATGAAACAGAATTTCTCGCTGCAATTTACGATGCACCAGTTTCGAGAGACGTCTTTTTATCTGAAAGAGAAAATGGGACGTATACATTATCACCGTATAAAATGATTGAATCACAAGAAGAAATCGAAAGTAATATCGAGAAAGTGCGAGACTATATACGAGATGGGCATACGTACCAAGTGAATTATACGACGCGTATGCATGGGGAGTTTTCAGGAGATGCGCATGCGCTCTATGAAAGACTCACTGAAGAAAATAATGGAGGCTACACAGCGTTTATCGAGCACGGTGATTTAGCGATTGTTAGCGCGTCACCAGAGTTGTTTTTTGAAATCGATAGCGACCGTACGATTAGAACGCGCCCAATGAAAGGTACAGCACCTCGTGGTGAAACGCTAGAACAAGATGAAGAAAACTATGCCTTTTTAAAAAATTCCAAAAAAGACCGTGCAGAAAACGTAATGATCGTCGACTTACTTAGAAACGACGTATCGAGAGTATCACAAAGTGGCACGGTGAATGTTCCGCATTTATTTACAATTGAAAAATATAAAACAGTATTTCAAATGACGTCGACAGTTGAAGGTCAGTTAAAAGATATACCATTTAGCGAGGTGTTCGGCTCACTCTTCCCGTGTGGATCGATTACAGGCGCACCAAAACAAATGACGATGGAAATTATTGAAGCGCTCGAATCGACAAAGCGTGGGTATTACTGCGGGGCAATCGGTCTTTTATATAAAGATCAAACGACAGTTGTGAACGTACCGATTCGTACGATTGTCATCGAAGGCAATAAATATACGTACGCAGCTGGCGGCGGTATTACGTATAATTCTGATAAGACGAGTGAGTATCACGAAATTCTTACAAAATCTAAATTTTTAGAGCAAGCATATGACTGAACTTATTGAAACGATGCGCCTTGAAGACGGTGTCGTGAAGCGTTTAGACTATCATAATAGACGTATTAATCGGTCGGCTGAAGTATTTCATCTGAACAAGATAGATTTAAAAGAAGCGGTTAATAGTTATGTAAAAATACATAACTTAAATCAAGGCGTATACCGAATTCGTGCACTATACAATAATGATTTGACATTGATGCATGATAAGTTAGAAGAAACAACAGAAATTACCGCAAATGTCATTCAAATGGACTGTACAGAAACGAAATGGTTAAAACATAAAACGACGAAGAGAGAACAATATAAAACAAGTGAGTATCCGTTTGCGTTATACTATGATAAAACGGAAAGAATCACAGAGTTTAACATCGGTAATCTCGTCGTTAAAACGCATGATGGTTATTTCACACCGAGTAAAAGTGGTCTATTAAATGGTGTGATGAGACAATTTTTATTAGACAATGGTACTATAAGTGTACGAGATTTTACTTTAGATGAATTAACCGAACGATATAACAATAACGAGATTACGATTTATTTAATCAATAGTTTAAGAGAGTGGGTCAAAGTGAACCTACAAGTTTAGGAGTGAACTATGTTTACACTATTATTATTAGGCATATTAGTCGCCGTCATTATATTGGCGTTCTATATCAGTACATATTTATATGAAAATGACATTACACTCGTCGCACTACTCGTCGTAGTCGTCGGTATCATCGTAAGTATTATACTCGTTGGTTGGATCATGGATAACACCGTAGAGTTTGTAAGTCAAAAACTAGAAATATTCTACAATCCAGACAGTTAGGAGAATGGTGATGATTTTTGAAAATGGTGAACGTGTAATGACCTATCAAAGCAGTAAAACACTGACTGATAGCGAAAAAGAATTGATGCAGCAAAAATTTGAAACGTTAAAAACAGACGAAATATACGATATCGTATTTACGACATCTACAGTTAATATTTTGTACCATCCAACATTAATGATGGACCGTTTAAGCATGATCGACCCATCAGAGGTTGTACATGAAGTGATTGAAGAAGTGGTAGGTGTTTTAAAATGAGTATTATTATTCAAGATAAAGGACTACTGTCTACAGTAGTTTCATCATCTGAAGCACTCGACAACTTATCTCCACAAATCGCAAATAAACTCGTCGGTAACCCTGTCGATGAAAAGACAATCGAAATGGTCATTCGACCAGCTAAAATTGCATTTACAGAACCGACAGTAATCGCGTTTTCTGGTGCACTATTTAACGTTACAGTTGGCGATAAAAAACTATCTGCTAACCGTATGTACATACTTGACCGTGGAGACGTATTAACATTCCACGATTCTGACCGTGGAGGACGCGTCTACCTTGCGATCGCGGGCGGAATTAAAACGAACGGTTCTAACGTATTAGAGTCCGGAGACGAAATTACGATGCGACGCGATTATACTGAATTACATGACGAAATCTTTAGCATGATGCGAAATCGTTCGACAGTGTCATGGGGAATTGGATCGTATTCACTTGCTGAAGTATATTTATCGGATAATTTCCATATCGTAAAACGTAAAGGTGTCGACGAATCTGTCTATAGAACGTTAGAAGACACGTATGCCGTCACGTTTGAAAAATACCGCTACGCACTTAATTTAGAAGGTGAAGCGGTCGATTATACAGATGATTCGGTCGATAACTACGGTGTATCGGGCGGTGTGTTTTTAAAAGATGGCCAGCCGTTTATCGCATTAAATGACTTTGAAGACTCCACAGAATACACACATATCGGAACGATACCGAGCTATCATATGCATAAGCTCGCGCAAAAAACAAAAGACTCGAAACTTAAATTTACTGAAATTGATGTCGAGCACGCATACGTAAACTTATATAACTACGAAATGTGGAAGAAAAGCCTATTCAAAGCGATCGATTATAAAATCAGTAAAGAACTCGTAAAAGAAAAAATGTAATAACAATTTTTTACCCGACAACATTAATTTGTTGTCGGGTTTTATTTTTCAAAAATTAGACAAACCTAAAAATTAAACGGGCTAAATACTATTAAATGACTTTTTGTCTAAATTATGAATTTCATTTTAGCCTTTACAAAAATATAAATTTAGTATAACCTAAACTTTATAAAAATAATTGGAGGTATTGATGATGAAAAAATCAATATATTTACTATTTGTAGCAGTAGTTACTTTATGTTTAGCTGCATGTGGTAATGGAAATTCAGATTCGGAGTCTCAGTCTGATAAGAAAGAATCAAACGAAGGAAAACCAAGCTTAGTCGTCACGACTACTTTCTTAAAAGATATGGTTTCTGTTTTAGAGGAAGGTGTGGATGGATTTGATACACATTTAATCATCCCAGCAGGCGAGGATCCACACGTATATGAACCAAAAGCGAGTGATTTAGATTCACTTAAAAATGCGGATGTCGTTCTTTATCATGGTTTAGATTTTGAAGGACGAATGGCAGATGTGTTATCGAGTGGAGTGTCAGTAACTGAAAAATTTAACGAAAGCAATTTAGAAGAAATGGAAGAGGATGAAGGAATCGTCGTCGACCCGCACTTCTGGTTTGATTTAGATCTTTATCAGCAAGCGATGGAACGTGTAAAAGAAACGCTAATTGAAAATAATCCAGATGGTAAAGAGCAGTATGAAGCGAATTTTGATGCATATGTCGAAGAGTTAAAGGAACTAGATTCATACATTAAATCTAGAATCGATGAAATTCCAGAAAAATCACGTGTCCTTGTCACACCACATGACGCGTTTAACTACTTCTCAAGAGCATACGGTATGGAAGTATTTGCACCTCAAGGTGTGTCGACAGACAGTGAAGTTTCGAACAATCAAATTCAACAAACTGCAGATAAAATTGTAGAAAACAATATTAAAGCAATCTTTATAGAAACGACTACTAATCCTGATCGTATGAAACGACTCCAAGAAGTCGTTAAAGCACAAGGTGGAGAAGTTGAACTTGTGAGTGACGGTAACGAATTATTATCTGACTCTCTAGCGCCTGTTGGAGAAGATGGAGACACGTTCTTAACGATGTATCGTCATAACATCGACGTTATCGTAGATCATTTAAAATAGGGGTGAGTCACATGAGCGTAAATGTAATAGAAGTGAAAGATGTTACAGTCGCTTACGATAATACGCCAGCGGTTTCTAGCTTAAATTTCACGTTGAAAAAAGGAACGTGCACAGCAATCGTTGGACCAAATGGTTCCGGGAAGTCAACGATGATTAAAGCGATTATGCAACTCGTAAAGCCAGTTTCCGGAAAAGTGACCGTCGAAAATAGTAGCAGTAAACAGGCATTAAAAAATATCGCCTACGTACCACAAAAAGGGGAAGTCAATTGGGACTTCCCTGCTACTGTTTTTGATGTCGTTTTAATGGGTCGCTACGTCCATAAAGGTTGGATTAAACGACCGACAAAAGAAGATAAGAAAATTGCTTATGACGCATTAGAGACGATGAAGATGCTCCCGTTTAAAGATCGTCAGATCTCTGAGTTATCCGGTGGACAGCGTCAGCGCGTGTTCCTCGCACGTGCGATTGCGCATGATGCGGATATTTACATTATGGACGAGCCACTTCAAGGTATAGATATTACGACTGAAGAGCTAATAATTAAGACGATGAAGCAACTTCAAAAAGAAGGAAAAACGTTCCTCGTCGTTCATCATAATTTAATGACAGTTACAGAGTATTTTGACCACGTCGTTATATTAAACAAACAAATTATCGCACAAGGCACAATCGAGGACGCATGGACAAAAGAAAATGTAAATGCAGCTTATTTTGAAAAGGGTGTCGGCACATGGACGTCTTAATGAGTTACACGTTCCAAGTCGTTGCACTTGGAACTGTTATTTTATCTATCGCGAGTGCAGTCATCGGTTCTGTCAGCGTTATTAAAGGACAAAGTTTAATTGGTGATGCGATTGGACATTCGACGTTTCCAGGTGTCGTGTTAGCCTTTATGCTATTCAATGTGATGGAAACATATATACTCGTCGTCGGTGCAATGGTGATGGGTGCAGTGGCGTTCTTTCTGATACAACTTATTACACACGAGTCTAAAATTCCGTTAGATAGTGCGCTAGCCCTCATATTATCAGGATTTTTTGGACTTGGTATGGCGTTAAAAAGTTACGTCCAAGGACACTCGAACTATAGAGGGACTCAAGGGATCGATGATTTTATATTCGGTCAAGCGGCATATATTTTAAAAAGTGATGTGTACTTAATTATCGTGACGTCTGTCATCGGACTTTCGATTTTCTTTATCTTTTATAACGAATTAAAAATATACATGTTCGATTATATATACGCGAAATCTATTGGTATTAACATTAAGTTGATTAATGCATTGATACTCATTATGACATTAGCGATTATATCTGTCGGGTTAAAAGCCGTCGGCGCGATTTTAATTGTTAATATTTTAATTGCACCGACTGTTATCGGTCAACTCTGGTCGAATCGCTATGGTGTCGTTTTGACCATAGCATCTATTGTTGGTGCATTATCAGCATTTATAGGGACATATGTATCTACAGCGTTCACTGGTATCCCTACAGGTCCTGCCATTATATTAGCACTCAGTTTCTTCGTCATCGTTTCGATGCTCTTTTCACCGAAAGGTTTTATTAGTCGAATAATTCGTAATAAACGGTTAGGAGGAGCGCTATGATAGAAGTATTACTCGTACTTATCATGACTGGATTATCGACGAGTCTTCTCGGAGTTTTTCTCGTACTTAGAAAAAGTGGTATGGCAACAGATGCGATCAGTCATACTATTTTACTCGGTATCGTCGTCGTCTTTTTCTTAACTGGTGACTTACGTTCGCCGCTACTTATTATCGGGGCGACACTCGTTGGAATTTTAACAGTGTATTTAATTAATGTCGTTACGGCCTCGAAAATGATGCGTCAAGATGCAGCGATTGGTTTAGTATTTACTGCACTATTTGCAGTCGCAGTCATACTCGTTTCACGTTACGCAAGAAACGTTCACTTAGATATTGATGCGGTATTACTCGGCCAAGTGTTATATGCTCCTTTAAACCGCATCGATCTATTCGGGGTGAGCTTACCGTACGCATTCGTACAGTTGTCGATTATATTTATTATTAACGTTTTATTTGTCGTAATATTTTATAAAGAGTTAAAAATATCGAGTTTTGACCCAGTGTATGCGACGCTCGCAGGATTTAGCGCGATGATTGTCTACTATGTTTTAATGACGCTCGTTTCAGTCACTGCTGTTGCTGCTTTTGACGCGGTCGGCTCGATTCTCGTCATTAGTTTTTTTATCGCACCTGCAGCAACGAGTTATTTAATCGTCAACAGAAGTTTACTTAAAATGATTATATTGTCTCTTGTGATATCTGTCATTAACAGTGTCATTGGTTGTTACATCGGATTCTATTTAGACATCTCAATTTCAGGCGCAGTCGCTTCAATTTCGACGGCAACGTTCTTTATCGTATACATTGGTACGCGTATATTAAAAGCGTACAATCATAAAAATTATATGAAGAAAGAAACTCGAGCGTATAACTCATAGAAAAGTTCAGTTCACTTTAATATTTGAATCATTTAATGTATAATAAGTTAGCTTAAAAGTTGGACGATTGGGTGAGTTGTATGGAATCTGTATTAAAAAAGTCATTTGGTTTAGAGACGTTTCGACCAAAGCAAAAAGAAATTATACAGTCAGTTTTAAACGGTCAAAATACGTTAGGTGTATTACCGACAGGATCTGGGAAATCGTTATGTTACCAAGTTCCTGCATTAATGTTTGACGGTACGACGATCGTCATTTCACCGTTAATTTCGCTTATGCAAGACCAAGTGACAGCGCTTGTCGATAAAGGAATTAAAGCAGCGTATATCAACTCAAACATGACAAAAAAAGATCAAGCACGAATCGAGCGACGATTATTAAATGGGGATATTGAGTTATTATATGTCGCGCCGGAGCGCTTTAAAAATGAAGAGTTTTTAGAAATTATCTCGAGAATTAATGTCCCGCTTGTTGCATTCGATGAAGCCCACTGTATCTCAAAATGGGGACACGATTTTAGACCAAGTTATCAAGACGTTATTTCGGTCATCAATGAATATATTGGAGACGCGGTAAAAGTCGCGTTAACTGCGACTGCAACTGAAGACGTTGAGAAAAATATTATAGAGCTTTTAGAAATCGATGAGACGGATGTCTATAAAACGTCAGTAAAACGCGACAATTTAGAGTTAATTGTCAATGACACGTTCCAGCGCGAGCGTTTTATCGTTGACTATTTAAACGAACATAGAGGCAAAAGTGGCATTATATACGCGGCGACGCGTAAAGAAACTGAAAAGATCAGTGGCTTTTTATCAGATAATAATATTGATAACAGAATTTACCACGCAGGACTTACGAAGTCTGAGCGTGAAGAAAATCAAAATGCGTTTATAAAGGATGACGTCAAAGTCATCGTTGCAACGAACGCCTTTGGTATGGGAATCGATAAGGAGAATATCAGGTTCATTATCCACTACAATTTACCTGGAGACCTGGAAAGTTACTACCAAGAAATTGGGCGAGCGGGTCGTGACGGTAAAATGAGCCAATGTATTCTTTTATCGAACCCGAGAGACATTGCGCTCCAACAGTTTTTCATCGACCGATCACAAGCGAGTGACGATGTAAAAGAAAGTATGCGTGAAAAACTCGACCGAATGATTCAATATAACGAAACGTCAAAATGTTTGTCGTCGTTTATCGTAAAATATTTTGATAAAAATGAATACGTGACTGAGTGCGGGGAGTGTTCAAACTGTAAAAGTGACGCGCGTACAGTTGATATGACTGAGGAAGCGAAACTTATTATGACACTCGTTAAACTAGTGTCGCTGTCACCTGAAAAAGTGATTCAAATGTTACGCGGTGAAGTGAACGATAATATTATTGATTCTGGCCTGACTGAAGTCAGCCAATTCGGGCAATTATCGAACTACTTAACGAGCGAAATTCACCACATAATCGAAGAACTCGTATTTAGAGGATATATACATTTAGAAAACGATACGTTATACGTCGTGAAGAAGAGTGAAGCGGTACTTAACGGTATAGAAATGATTTACACGGTACCATATCGCACGCAGTTTAAAGAAAAAGTAAGCGTATCGACGGAATCTAGTTTTAACGAGGCTCTTTATCAGCAACTAAAAGATAAGCGTGAAGAACTTGCTGTGGCGCGAAATATAGATGCTGCGCAGATTTTTACAGATGCGTCGTTAAAAGAAATCGCAAAAAAGATGCCAGAAACAAAAGGCGACATGATCAAACTGCTCGGCATCGGAAACTATAAACTCAAACATTACAGCCCACACTTCTTAAAAGTCGTCGAAGAGTATAGTAAGAAATAGGGGAGGAGTCTTTTCATCTTTAGAGGATGAAAAGACTTTTTATTGTGATGGGGGAGGTGTTGGAGTCGGTTATTAACAAAATTTCCCTGAATGTGTTAGATATATCGAGATAATTAACAAAAACTCCGGAACTGGCCTCGTTTTTGTTAGATAAAAAAATATAATTAACAAAAACAGGGCGCCAACACCGAAATGTGTTAAATAAATCAGGATATCTAACAAAAACCCGAAATTTTTGTTAAATATAATTTCGTGAAGTAGCATTAAAGCTGTTTTAGGATAAAAAGCTACTATCGAAGCTACCAAGACAAAATCGCAACCAGGTTTTTCTTCTTTTATTAACAAAAAATGTCTGAATGTGTGAGATATATCGAGATAATTAACAAAAATTCGTGATCCGGCCTCGTTTTTGTTAGATAAAAAAATATAATTAACAAAAACAGGGGTCCAACACCGAAATATGTTAAATAAATCCGGATATCTAACAAAAACGTGATTTTTATGTTAAATATAATTTGGTTAAACGGTGTTTTTATTCTTTTGGGATAAAAAGCTACTCTCTGCCATCGCTTATTTACAAAAAATGTCTGAATGTGTTAGATATATCGAGATAATTAACAAAAACTCCGGAACTGGCCTCGTTTTTGTTAGATAAAAAAATATAATTAACAAAAATTGGGTCGTGGTCTCGAAATGTGTTAAATATATCCGGATAACTAACAAAATCG
>NZ_KV802775.1:12098-20361 GCF_001810835.1 Nosocomiicoccus sp. HMSC067E10
AACAAAATCGCAAAATTTTTGTTAAATAAAACACACTCAAATAACATTTTTATTCTTTTAGAGTAAAAACGCCCGAACAAACATACCAAAAAAGCGAGACCTGGAATCAGCATGGTCTCGCTATACTTCAACAGAAATATTACGTTCGTTTTTGCGGTAAGTTTTTCATGTACATATAGAAACTTGCTACGAAGATGATAATGTACCCGATAATCGATAGAATATCTGGGTATTCTCCAAAGAATATAATACTGAACATCGCAGTAAATATAATCGTCGTGTAGAAGAATATCGAGATCTCTTTCGCTGGTGCATAACTGTATGCAATCGTTAGGCCGAATTGTCCTACTGATGCTGCGACTCCTGCAAGTAATAGGAACATGAGTTGTTCACCGGTCATCGGTTCATAGTTATATATGAAAAACGGCAGTAACGCGACTGTTGAAAATCCTGAGAAATAAAATACGACGGTGTAAAATTTCTCGCGATCTCCGAGGACTCTTAACACAGTGTACGCTCCTGCAGCTGCGAGAGCACCGAGCACCCCGACTAAGGCATCAAATGATGTACTTTCAAACGACGGTTTGATAATAAATATCGCACCAATGAATGCGATAATAATCGAAGTCATTTGGAATCGTCTAATATATTCCTTTAAAAATATTGCGGATAAAATAATCGTGAAAAACGGACTGAGCTTGTTTAAAATATCTGCGTCACTTAAGACGAGTTTATCGAGTGTGTAAAAGTTAAGGATAACCCCGATTAACCCGAGCGTTGAACGCAGTAATAGCAATCCTTGGTTTTCTTTTTTACCAAACAGTGGTTCTTTATAGCGAATGACGAGTACGAGCGCAATCAACATCGCGACGAAGTTTCTAAAAAACGCTTTTTGTACTGTTGGTAAGTCGCCAGAGTATTTTACAAAGAGCGACATTAAACTAAAACCAAGAGATGAAATAATTAAAGCGATAATCCCTTTCGTTATATTGTTCAACTGTATACCTTCTTTATTATTAAAATTACTATCATAGTGTAACACATAGATTGGTATATATCTTTGTCAAAATCTATACATAATTAAGCGATAAAGAACAAGAAAATGTATGATATTCTAAATTTATATCATACATATTGGAGGCAACATATCAATGAAAAAATTATTAGGTGCAGCAGTATTATCAAGCGTTTTAGTACTTGGAGCATGTGGAAATGACGAAAACAAAGACGACATGGAAGGACCCGAGCATCACGATCAAGACGAAGTTGCTGGTTTAGATGTTGAGTTAACGACTCCTGAAACTGCAACAGCTGGTGAAGAAGTTGAATTCGTTGCACACGTTACTTCAAACGATGAAGATGTAAACGATGCAGATAAAGTATTATTTGAAGTGTTAAAAGACGATGAAAGCCTCGATAAAATCGAAGGTGAATTTACTGAAAATGGACTTTACAAATTGAACTACACATTTAAAGAAGCAGGAACATACGAAGTGATCTCACACGTTGACGCGAACGGCTTACACACAATGCCTAAAAATGAGGTTGTCGTAGAGTAATTACATTTCTAGACGAAAAAAATAGAATGGCGTAAAATAAGTATCTAAGAATGGTGAACATTCTAATGGAGGTACTTAGATGAAAAAGACGTACATTATTACAGATGCTTTAACAGCAATTGGGCAACGTTTGGCGCATGAACTTGCAAAGCGTGGCCACAATTTAATATTATCTGGAAATGACTACAACGAACTCGAAGCGTTGCACGATGAATTAAAATCATATAGTGATGCGCATCACGAAGTATTTTTACTCGAACAAGCAAAAGAAATCGACTGGCTAAATATGGTCGATAAAATAGATTCAACATACGACGGTTTAAATGGTGTGATTTTTATACACTCCATTGAGACTGAAGATAACGATGTATACAATGTTTCATACGATGAATTTACTGAAGTTATGAACGAACACGTGTGGGGAACGTACCTTGGAGTACGCACGTTACGCAATCAATTGATCGAAACGAAAGAGACGAAAATCATCAATTTAGTAGAACCTGTACGTGAAGAAACATTCGAACACAATTTATATTATGCAGTTACCGGTGCAATAGAAGGACTAACGCATGCGATACAAAGCGAGCTTCGTAAAGAAGATCTTAACGTTTATACGCTAAGCTATCGTCCGACTGAACGAGATGCTTCGTTCAATCCAAACGACGACAGCGCAGTTGGGACTATTTTTAAAATTCTAGATGATGAGATTTCAAATGATAATAACGAAACGATCATCATTCATTAAAAAACCACTCATTTTCGAGTGGTTTTTATCTATTATGCTTGTAAATAGAGAATCGTGTAGTATAATGATAAATAGAAATTCAGTGAGAATGATTATCAATTAGGCGGTTTCACATGATGAAGAAATTATTTAGGCTAGATGTACTAATCATTGTGCTCATATTAGTATCGATACTTTCTCTATTTGTTGGAGTAAGTAGTTTGCCTTTATCAGATATATTTAATTTAAATGAGCAACAAAAGACAGTTTTATTACATAGTAGAATACCGCGTACTGTATCAATTATCATTGCAGGTGCTGCTCTTGCGACATCTGGTTTAATTATGCAACAGCTCACGCGTAACAAGTTCGTATCCCCTACGACAGCAGGGACGATGGAATGGGCGCAACTCGGTATTTTAATCGGAATGATATTTTTCCCGGCAGCGAATATGTTAATGAAATTATCATTTGCAACTGCGCTATCACTTATCGGGACGTTAATCTTCATGCAGATTATTACACGTATTAAATTTAAAGATATCATTTTCGTTCCACTGATCGGTATTATGCTCGGTGGGGTCGTTTCGAGTATCGGGACGTTTTTAGCACTTAGAACGAATAACTTACAATCCATCGGTGCGTGGATGCACGGCAGTTTCTCAACGCTGGTCACTGGGCGATACGAGATTTTATATATTAGTATTCCGTTATTGCTATTAGCAATTTTTTATGCACATCAGTTTACAGTTGCTGGTATGGGAGAAGACTTCTCTAAAAACTTAGGTCTGAATTATAAGCGTGTCGTAAATATCGGACTATTTATTACCGCTGCGATTACAGCAATTGTCGTTGTAACAGTTGGTATGCTACCGTTTTTAGGGTTAATCGTTCCGAACATCGTCTCTATTTTTAGAGGGGATCATTTACGCAGTACGATTTTCTTAACAGCAACACTCGGTGGGATATTCGTTATGATCTGTGACATCATCGGCCGTGTGATTATTTACCCGTACGAAGTGTCTGTTGGACTCGTCATCGCTGTATTTGGTAGTGCAATCTTCCTATTTATGATTTATAGGAGGGTAAAGCATGCATAGTAATAAGAAAAATATAACGCTTTTAATCGTTTTATCAGTCGTTGCACTTGGACTTATAGCATTTTACATGTTGTACGGTATAAATTTTAAGATTTTACATTATCAACTACCGTCAAGAATGCTCCGTACGTTCGCAATCATTATCGTTGCTACCGCAATCGCAGTATCAACGGTAGTGTTCCAGACGATTGTTAAAAATAGAATCATTACTCCGTCGATTATGGGGTTAGATTCGGTCTATGTATTTATACAAACAGCGATCGTATTTATTGCAGGAGTTAGTTCGCCATTACTATTTAATGACGCGTATAACTATTTCTTAAGTTTAATAATACTCGTCATATTTACAGTTTTTGTATTTAAATTCTTATTTAAATTGACGAAAAACAACGTCTTCATACTATTACTTATCGGTATTATACTTGGAACGTTTTTTGGAAATTTAGCAACATTTATGCAAGTGCTAATCTCTCCAGAAGATTTCATGATATTACAAGGACAGTTATTCGGATCGTTTACGAAGATAAATGAAACGTTACTTTATATCACACTTGGTATCGTCATCGTGTTACTTATCATCGTGCTACTCGATTTTTCATCGCTCGATGTGATGGCGCTCGGTAGAGATCACGCGATTAACCTCGGAGTAAACTACGACTTAAAAGTTTCGAAACTACTCATTATCGTCGCGATATTCGTATCCGCATCGACAGCACTTGTTGGACCGATTATGTTTTTAGGGCTACTCGTCGTAAACTTAGCCCATGAAATGTTTAAAACGTATAAACATTTATATCTTATTATAGGAACCACATTAATCAGCATTATCGCGTTATTAATTGGTCAGATGGTTGTACAGTTCGTATTTAAGAATAACATCGAACTAAGTGTTATCATTAACTTAGTAGGTGGAGTGTACTTTATCTATCTCATGCTAAGGAGGAGTAAGGCTTGATACAAATTAAAGGTCTTTCTAAAGCGTATGGTAACAAAAAAGTTGTCGACAACGTGTCACTCGATATAGAAAAAGGGAAACTGATGTCTTTAATCGGGCCAAACGGTGCCGGTAAAAGTACAGTAATCTCGATGGTCACTCGTTTAATGGATAAAAACAGCGGAGAAGTATTGCTAGAAGGTGAAAATTTATTTACAAAACCGGACAATGAGCTCGCTAAAAAAATATCGATTTTAAAACAGAGTAACCATTTAAATTTAAACATTACAGTACGAGAGCTTATCGCATTCGGTCGATATCCGTATTGTAAAGGGCGTTTAAAACAAGAAGATAACGAAAAAATCGACGAAGCAATTAAATATATGGGACTTCAAGATTTACAACATCGTATGATTGATGAGTTATCTGGTGGTCAGCGTCAACGCGCATTTATCGCTATGACAATTGCGCAAGATACTGAATATATATTTTTAGATGAACCACTCAACAACTTAGATATGAAACACTCAGTTCAAATTATGCAAATCTTACGTCGATTATGTCGCGATAAAAATAAGACGATAATTATCGTCATTCACGATATTAACTTTGCGTCGTGTTACTCAGATAATATCGCAGCATTAAAAGATGGCAAATTAAAAATATCTGGCACTAAAGATGAAGTCATCCAAGAAGATATTTTGAGAGATATATACGACATGGACTTACAAATACAAAACGTCTGTGGTCACCGTATTTGTATTTACTTTGATGGTGAAGCAGTTGAATCACGTCAAGTATTTGGAGCGGTCTAGTCGCTTACACTTTTAAGGAGGTGATGGGTGCGCTACAGCTTGAAATTTAGTGGGGGCTAAATTTAGAAAGGGAAGTTTAAATGAACATTAAGAAATTATCAGCATTACTTTTATTATTTATAGGAGTTATCGTACTTGCTGCATGTAGTAACGGTGGCGGTACAGATCAGTCAGAGACAAAAGAAGAACCAGCTAAAGATGACGAAAATACAGTAGAAACTGTACAGTACAAAAACAACTTTGAAATGAGTCTTACAACAGAACGTGATAGCGATACTGAAGCTGTTGACGAAACAATTGACGTAATTAAAAATTCTAACAAAGTAGTTTTATTAGACTTAGGGGTTGCATCAACGTTTGAAGCACTAGGTTTACAAGATAACGTTATCGCGTTACCTAAAGGTGAGAACGACTCTATTCTTGGACCTGAGCTAGAAACTTATAAAGATGAGAAGTATGTAAACCTCGGCGGATTAAAAGATCCAGACTTCGAGAAAATTGCAGAGTTAGATCCTGAAATCATCATGATTGGTGGACGTCAAGCAAACAAACCATCAATCGAAGAATTTAAAAAAGCAGCACCTAACGCATCAATTATTTATGTAAGTGCTCAATCTGACAACTACTTTGAAGATATCAAAGAAATGACGACATTTATCGGAGAGTTATACGATAAACAATCAGACGCGGAAGCGTTAAACAAAGATTTAGATGAAAAAATCGAAGAAACTAAAAACTTAGTTTCCGAAAAAGATAAAACGATGATGTTCATCCAAACAAATGGTGGCGACCTATCACTACACGGCCCAGGCGGACGTTATGATTTCTTATACAATCCAATCGGATTCAAATCTTCCGAAGGTGACTCAGAAGAAAAAACTGCGTCACATGGTAACCAAATTTCATTCGAGTACATCTCTAAAGCAAACCCAAGTATGATTTTAGTGATGGACCGTGGTGCAGCGATTAGTAACGGTGAGGATGCTACAAAAGTAGACGTACTTAAAACTGATGTTACTAACAACGTAGATGCTGTAAAAGATGATAACATCTTTGAATTAAATTCAGTAAGATGGTACTTAAACTCTGGTGGTCACGCGTCAGCGATTGGCCAACTAGAAGAATTACAAGGGTTTTTAAATGAAGTAAAATAATTAAAAAACGATCCAAGATTTAATCTTGGATCGTTTTTTCTGTATGTTCACCGATAATTCTAACTTCGCGCTGTAACAGCACGTCATACTTTTCTTTAACGACTTGTTGTACGTGGTGAATTAACTCTTCGTAATCACTACCTGTACCGTTGTCGATGTTTACCATAAACCCGGCATGCTTTTTAGAAACTTCCACGCCACCCACTCTATGTCCTTGTAGACCACTATCTTGAATCAGTTTTCCCGCAAAGTGTCCCGGGGGTCTTTGGAATACCGAACCACAAGACGGTAAATCAAGCGGTTGTTTTGATTCACGTAAAAACGTCAGCTCATCCATTTTCGCATTTATTTCAGATGAACTACCTTCTTCTAATTTAAATGTCGCTTCGACGACTAAATATCCATTCTCTTGAACGATACTTTGTCTATATCCGAGGTGTAATTCCTCATTTGTTAAAGTTAATAATTCTCCATCTGGCGTAATTACTGATGCTTCTACGAGGCAGTCTTTTAATTCGCCACCGTACGCTCCAGCGTTCATATATACAGCGCCTCCGACGCTGCCTGGAATGCCACACGCAAATTCTAATCCAGTTAGTGAATGGTCGCGCGCAAAACGTGATACGTCAATAATTCGACTACCACTGCCTGACGTAATATAATCGCCATCACGTTTAATTTCTTTTAACTCTAACGTGTTTAACACAATCCCTCTAATGCCACCGTCTCTAATAATTAAATTCGAACCATTTCCAAGATACGTAATTGGTATTGAATACTCTTTTGCAAAACGGATAGTTTCCATTGCATCGTGAATATTATATACTGATATATAGTAATCTGCATTACCACCAGTATGTGAATACGTATAGCGTTGTAATGGTTCATCTGTTTTAATGACAGAATTTGTTAGACGCTCGCGTAAGGATTTTTCAATGTTCATAACAAAAGTCCTTTCTCATACGAATCAATTACTATTATAAACGGGAATACAAAAAAAGACTAGAATAACCATGCAAGAGGAAGGGTGAGATTCTAGCATGTTTCGATATTTAAAGTTAACGATATTACTCGGCACAGTCTTCATTATATCTGCGTGCCAGTCATCGTTAGAAAGTGACATCCAGCAATATGAAGAAAATATGGAAGATATTTATGAACTCGACCGACAATTTCTTGAGGCACTCGACGAACTCGACTTAAAGCAACTAGAGACAGTCTATGCAACAGAGGCAGATGTTTCAAAAGATGACATCGCTGAAATTAAAAAAGTAGTCGATGAATCTCTCGTCCCATTGTCGACTAAAATGAATGAAAAAATAGAAACGATAGAAGTTTCAAACGAAGAGTTAAAAGAAGTGCATGAAGATTATGTAGAGAGTTTAGAGTTAAAAGAAACGTTCGCGAAAGAGCTCGGACGTGGGATCGATTTATATTTATCGTATAAAGAGTCGACAAATCAACTCATTAAAGACGGTGAAGCCGTCAGTGCGGCAAAAAAAGAACGTCAGTCTATTATCCAAGGCAACCACTCTAAAGTAGCTGCAGCAGAAATCGACCAAGTAATAGACATCGTCAATGAGCGTAGTGGTGAGCTTGAAGAAAATGTCGGTTTATTACAAAGCGATAACGATGTAGCTGAGAAACAACGCATTGTGGATGAAGTACTAATGCCAATTTTAGATACACAAATCGACAAATTAAATCAATTATCACTTGAAACTGACGAAGCAAAATCTGTACGAAGTATCAGTTTAGAAATGTTTTATACATTCAAATCATATTACAAAGAACGTATTAACATCATCCAAGTATACGAAGAAGAACAAAATCTTCAAATTCAAAACATCGTTCCAAAAACAGAATCGTTTAATAAACTTGATATGACGTACTCAGAAAAACTGAATCAATTAAAAGAATCTACAAAATAATAACTGCACCTCATATTGTTGTGCTACCCAAAAGTTGGACTTTTGG
>NZ_KV802776.1:0-52565 GCF_001810835.1 Nosocomiicoccus sp. HMSC067E10
GACATATTGTCATTCAGTTTTCAATGTTCATTGTTTTTGCGTCGCTGTGAAGCGAACACTTCTTAACTATATCAAGTAGTTTTTATCTTGTCAACAGTTTTTAAAAATTATTTTTAAAACTTTTTGATTTGATGATATGTTACTTGATTTTTGTCGCCGTTACTGAAGCGACTACTCTATAATAACACCTCGGAAAATATAGTCAAGAGTTTTTATAAGTTTTTTAAAAATTAATTCGTCTCAAGAAAGACTTTCTCTATAATACAATATAAAATGATTTTTGTATATAATAAGTTTTGAGGTGAAAATATGAGACTTCCAGGTAATAAGATATTACGTATACGTGGATGGGCACTCGCATTAATTTTTATCGGTATGATTATTATGTATGCGGGAATGTTCTTTAGATCGACGCCGTGGTTAATGCTGATCTTTTTAATACTCGGTGTAATACCGATTCTTTTAAGTTTTGTTATTTACTTTTACGTCGGCATGATTAGTGCACGTGCAGTGAGAGTACAATGTCCAAACTGCGGTAAACATACAAAGATTTTAGGCACAGTCGATTATTGTCAACATTGTAAAGAACCACTAACTTTAGATAAAGATTTAGAGGGCGAGGAATTTAACATCGACTACAACGTAAAACACCGCCGCGAAAAACTTAAAGAACAATTAAAAAAAGAAGATTAGAAGTTATAACTTCTAATCTTCTTTTTTGTTACATGTTCGGCATCGACCATATAGTTCTAGTCTATGCCCGTCGACTTCCATACCTGTTAAAAGACTTGCGAGTTCTTCCACTTCTTCAAGTGCTGGATATTGAAAGTCCATAATCTTACCACAGTCTTTACAAATGACGTGATAATGTGGTGAAGTTTTAAAATCAAATCGGCTTGATGCATCACCATATGTTAACTCTGTTACTAAACCGACTTCCTTAAATAGTTTTAAGTTATTGTAAACTGTCGCAACACTCATATTTTTATGGTTATGTGACAATGCTTTAAAAATTTCATCTGCAGTCGGGTGAGTTTCTGTTTCAATTAAATACTCTAGCACTGCTTTACGTTGTGGAGTAATTCTAACTCCTGTCTCTTTTAACTTTTCAATCGACTCATTAAACATTGTATCGCAATCGATAATTGTCATAGGGTTTAACCTACTTTCGTTACATCTATATAATTACAGTTTACAAATAACCCATTCACAATGTCAAATATGTTAGTATCCTTTCTCATAGGAAACGACATTAAATAGTTCTTCATCGTTTAAATAATTCTCTAGGTTATCTAAAAACATATCGAGTGCACGTTCAGTATATCGGTTTGTCCGTGCGCTTCCGTGAGGTGTAATTGTGACGTTATCATATTCATAAATGAACGCATCTTTGTCTAAAGGTTCGTCATTGAATACGTCGAGTATTAAATGTGATATGAGTTTTTTATCTAACACGTGTTTTAATGTCTCGTCTTCGATAAGATCACCGCGCCCAATATTTACGAATACCGCTTCATCGTTCATATGTTTAAAGAAATCTATATCTACAGATCCTCTCGTCTTTTTCGTACTCGGTAAAATGCTGACAACAAAATCCGCTTCACTCAGTCTATTCTTTACATTATCAATGCTTTCAGTTTCGTCGAAATACTCGACATCTCTACCACTCGTATTAAATCCGATTACTTTTACATGGAACGCTTTTAACAGTCGCGCGAGCTCTTTACCAATTTCACCTGTTCCAAGTATAATCGCTGTTTTACCGTAGAGTTCTCCGCCTGTTAATTTATAATCCCACTTTTTGTTCTTTTGATTATCATACGCCTCATATAACTTCTTATAATGGGCTAATAGTAATCCAATCGTATATTCTGCCATCGGTATTTTATGAATACCACTCACATTTGTAATGATTTTATTTTTATATAATGATTCTGGAATATTATCGACACCAGCACTCATGACGTTTATCCATTTAACTGATTGTAAAAGATCTACCATATCTTCTTTTAAATTCCCGCCGTACGTATTAAAAACGTCAACGTCTTTAAGTAAGTCTTCAGTTAAGTCTTCTTTATTAGAAACGTATTTAAATTCAACGCCTTTTTCTTCTAGTTGTTTTAATTTACTTTCATCTAGTTCTGCATTTGATAAAATTTTTACCATATTATCCCTCTTTTAAGAATTCTAGTAGTTGTTCGACGTGTTTTTTAGGACTCACTTTGTCAAAACGTTTTACGATTTCATTATTTTCATTCACGATAAATGTCGTACGGACAATACCTCGAACCTTTTTACCGAAAACTGTTTTGTCTCCGATAACTCCCGCTGCACTCGCAAGCTCATTATTTTCATCGACTAATAAATCGAAGTTTAAGTCTTTTTTCTCGATAAATTTTTGGTGAGACTCTTTACTATCTCCACTGACACCATATACCGTAACATCTAAGTCGTTAAACGCTTCTATATTATCGCGTAAATCACACGCTTGAGTCGTACAACCTGGAGTATTATCTTTTGGATAAAAATAAATAACCGTTAATCCTTTTAAATCGTCATTCGTAATAATATCTCCATCTTGATTTTCTAATTTAAATTGTGGAAATTGTTCCATCTCTATCGCTCCTAAAATAAATTGTTTCTTATAATATACCTTATATATAAACATTTTAAACGTCTATCTTCTTAATTAAAGAGTGAGTGTAAATATGTTACTATATAAATAATAATCTCATATTAAAGGATGACACATATATGTATAGTCATAAAAATTCAGAACAATTTAGAAATCGTGCAGAAAATATTATATTAGGCGGAGTAAACTCACCATCTAGATCATATAAAGCAGTCGGTGGAGGTGCACCGGTTGTAATGGACCGCGCGGAAGGTGCGTACTTTTATGATATCGATGGTAACAAGTACATCGATTATTTAGCAGCTTACGGACCAATTATTACAGGACACGCACACCCTCATATTCATAAAGCGATCGTCGAACAAAGCCAAAAAGGGATTCTTTACGGTACGACGACAAAAGAAGAAGTATTCTTTGCTGAAAAAATTCAAAACGCAATGCCAAACTTAGAACGCATTCGTTTTGTAAACTCAGGAACCGAAGCAGTTATGACAACGATCCGTGTCGCGCGCGCTTATACGAAACGTAACAAAATCGTTAAATTTGAAGGTTGTTATCACGGCCATTCAGATTTAGTATTAGTCGCAGCAGGAAGTGGTCCAGCTCAACTCGGCACACCAGACTCTGCAGGTGTACCGGAAGCTGTTGCGAAAGATATGATCACCGTTCCATTTAACGATATTGAAGGTTTAAAACAAGCGTTTGAACGTTTTGGAGATGAAATTGCCGGTGTATTAGTTGAACCAATTGTCGGTAACTTCGGTATCGTCGAGCCAAAAGAAGGATTCTTAGAAGCAGTCAATGAAATTACGCATCAACACGGTGCACTCGTCATCTATGACGAAGTCATTACAGCGTTTAGATTTATGTACGGAGGCGCACAAGATTTACTTGGTGTAAAACCAGACTTAACAGCGCTCGGTAAAATTATTGGTGGTGGTACTCCGATCGGTGCATACGGTGGACGTAAAGATATTATGGAATCAGTCGCTCCACTTGGCCCTGCATATCAAGCAGGTACGATGGCGGGTAACCCGTTATCGATGGCTGCCGGAATCGCATGTTTAGAAGTATTAGAACAAGACGGTGTTTATGAAGAATTAGATCGTAAAGGTAAACGATTAGTTGAAGGTATTCAATCATTAATCGAACAATATAATATTAAAGCAGTTGTAAACCGTAAAGTTGGGGCTTTTTCAATTTACTTTACAGATAAAACAGTGACGGATTATATCGGTGCAGAAGATACTGACGGTGAAGCATTTAGCACGTTCTTTAACGGGCTAATTCGCCGTGGTATTAACATCGCACCTTCTAAATATGAAGCTTGGTTTATTACAACTGAACATACGGATCAAGATATCGAAGATACGCTTAACATTATTGAAGCGGTCTTTAAAGAAGACTTTTAGGAGATGGTGCTATGAAGTTTGGCGCCCGAATATTAAAAACGGGAATCGCGGTCGTTTTAACATTACTCGTCGTGCAATTGCTCGGTTTAACACCAGGGTTAATCGCTGGTATCGCTGCAGTGAACGCACTACAACCAAACGTGCACCGCAGTATTTCTCAAACGTGGAACCAGTTTAGAGGAAACATTATCGGTGCAATTTCAGCGATCGTCATGGTTCTTTTATTTGAAAGTAACTTAATCGTCATCGGTTTAACGATTATACTCGTTCTTTCAATACTCATGTTTTTCAATTTACAAAGTGTGTCGAGTTTAGCTGTCGTTACAGTAATCGCAATTATGGATGAACCACTCGGTGCTGACATGACGACTGGAGACTTTTTACAAACAGCAATTATTCGATTTTCACTCGTTATGATTGGTGTATTATGTGCGTTAGTCATTAACTTATTTATAATTCCTCCTAAATATGAAGACCGGCTATATAATCACTCTGTCGTCATCAGTAACGACATATTTAAACTCATTCGATTAGAGTTAAACGGTGCGAGTGACGCAATCACTATTCGTAAAGATGTGAAATCACTCGATAAACGCGTCACTAAATTAGAAACATTATACGCCTGGTACGAAGAAGAAAAACCATACCTCAGAAAAACGAAACTTGGTGACTTACGTAGTAAAATATTATTTAGACAAGTCGTTCAGATGACGCGTAACGCGTGGTATGTGTTAGAAAGTTTAAACAAACTTGAAAATGACTATAAATATTTAACTGAAGACTTTATTAACCGAATTCGCTATGAAATGGACTTACTGATTGCGTATCATGAACAAGTCTTACTCAAAATTTCTGAGAAAATCCCACCAGAAACGTCAGAGTATTACCAAGATAATCTATACCATTATGAAAACACGCTAATCGAACACTTTTTAGATGATTATCATAAACTCATTAGTGAAGACGTTCGATTACGATACGAAAACATTTTAAACAGTATTACCGCAATTAACGAGTACCATACGTCTATAGAAAATGCGGACCGTATTACTAATAGCTATTTTAAATATCACGCAAATGACGAAGATTTATCAATTACTGAAGAAACTTTAGATTAAAAAAACGTTCGATGAATTTCATCGAACGTTTTTTACTGCCAGCCGTTATTGTCATCTTGTTTTCCTTTAAAACGACTAACATGTTTATTGCCTTTTACGATGAAGCGGTATAAATAATCGACCGCTTCTTTTTTATTATCGATTCCGATACGTGGTGTCGCAACGATCTCCTTAGGGATTTTACCGTCGTAAATATCGACGTACCCTGTATTTAATATCTTACCGTTATGCGTGTCTCTTTTAACACCAAGTGCCTCAGTTAATTTACCCGGTCCATCTGTAAGATTCACTTCTCGACCGCGCCTTAAAATCATCTCTTCAATACCTTCAGCGGGTTCTATTCCTCGAATTAAAATCCCTTCAGGTAAGTCTTTTGTTGTGACAAAATTCATGCAGTGATGTCCATGCATCGTATAGACGTATATATGACCGTACGGTTCAAACATCGTACTGTTCTTTTTATTTTTTACTCCAGTAAACGTATGTGCTGCACGGTCTTTCGTTCCTAAATACGCTTCGACTTCAGTAATATACCCACTCGTTTTTATATTATTTGTATACGTTACAATTTTTTTACCGAGTAACTCTTTTGCTGCTTTTAACGTATCTTCTGATAAAAACTCAAGATCTAAATAGCTCATACTTCAACATCCTGAATGCTATAAAGTCTAAAATACGCACCATTTTTAGCAAGTAATTCTTCATGCGTTCCACTTTCTACAATTTCACCATTTTCGATGACGTAAATCGTGTCAGCATGTGTAATTGTAGAGAGTCGGTGTGCAACGACAATCGTCGTTCTGTCGTGCGCTAGTTCTTTTAGCGTATCTTGAATAATCGCTTCACTTTCTAAATCTAAAGCACTCGTTGCTTCATCGAGTATAAGAATCGGTGGATTTTTTAAGAAGACTCTAGCAATTGCAATTCTTTGCTTTTGACCACCAGATAACTTCACACCACGCTCACCGACTTCTGTATCGTAACCATTTGGTAAATTCTCAATGAACGCTGAAGCATTCGCGCGCTCTGCTGCACGGTACACTTCTTCGTCAGTCGCATCTGGTTTTGCGAGTAAAATATTGTTTTTAATCGAATCAGAAAAGAGAATATTATCTTGCATGACCATACCGATATTATCTCTTAATGAATGTAACGTAACGTCTCTAATATCGTGTCCGTCAATTAGAACTTGTCCGTCTGACACTTCATAGAATCTAGGTATAAGTGATACGAGTGAAGATTTACCCCCACCACTCATTCCAACAAACGCGACAGTTTTTCCGACACCAATATTTGCATTAACATCATTTAAAACGAGTGGTGTATCTTCATTATATTTAAATGATACGTCGTTAAATTCGATTTCACCTTTTACATTTTTTAATTCATACGCATTTTCTTTATTGACGATGTCGTATTCTTCATCGATCAACTCGAACACACGGTCCATCGATGCGATACTTTGTGTTAACGTTGTAGATGAAGAAACGAGTCGACGAAGCGGTCCATATAATCGGTCTAAATACGCGATAAACGCTGCAAGTACCCCGACCGTTAAGCTTCCTTCTATAACTTGATATGCACCAAAGCCGATAACGAGTAACGGTCCGATATCTGTAATCGAATTGACCGTCATAAAGCTATACGCTGTCCATTTTGCATGCGTTGTCGCTTTATTTAAAAAGTTATCGTTTACTTTATCGAATCGTTGTTGTTCGTAATTCTCAATCGCAAAACTACGGATCACGTTAATACCTGAAATTCTTTCATGTAAAAACCCTTGTAATTCTGCCACTGCTTGTGAACGTTCACGCGTATAATGGCGTAGTCTAGAAAAGAAATACCATACGCCGAAAATATAAAACGGAAATATAATCATCGATACGAGCGTCAGTTGAACGTTCATCGTAAACATAATACCTAACGCGATTAAAATCGTGACTAAGTCTAACCATAAATTCATAAGTCCAGTGACGATAAAGTTTTTCGTTTGTTCTACGTCGTTAATGACGCGTGAAATTACTTCGCCGACTTTATTGTTCGCGTAATATTTCGAACTTAAACGCTGTAAATGCGCATATAAATAATGACGAATGTCATATAAAATCTTGTTACTCGTCCACTGTGCTAAATATTGTCTTAAATACTCAACCGGCGGACGAATTAAGACGAATATGACACCAAACAGCATAAGTACGCGCCACATTTTATCGAGTTTTTCATCATTTGTTAAATTGTCGACGAGAATCACGTCGTCGATTGTGTACGCGATGAGTAACGGAATGAGTAATGGAATACCGAATTTAATAATCCCGATAATAATCGTTAAAATCACGTGCCACGTATACGGTTTAACAAATTTTAAATACCGTTTAACCAAGAAATCCCCCCTACACTAATAAAACCAATCTTACGATTGGTTTAATTCTTGATAACGTTTATACCATATGTGTACAAAATCTTCCGCAAACGGGCCTCTTTTTTCTTCGATCCATTCTTGGAGTGTGTCAACTTGATAATGCAGTATATCATCGATGTCTTTACTATATCTCATCTCTTTTTTATGCTGGATGTATTCATCTTCATCGAGTAAAAAGTATTTCCCATCTGGAAATAATTTAATATCTAAATCGTAGTCGATGTATTTAATTGCTTCACCATCATAAACGTATGGAGAAGCTAAATTGCAATAATAATATACGCCGTCTTCTCTAAACATCGCAATGACGTTAAACCATGCTTCTTTATGAAAATATACTAACGCAGGTTCTCTCGTCACCCATTTTCTATTATCACTTTCAGTGACGAGTGTATGATTATTACCACCGATGATAATACTATCTGTCGCTTTTAAAATTGTAGTTTCTTTCCACACTCTATGAATGTTACCGTCGTGTTTATAACTTTGTATTCTGACGGTTTCACCCGTTTTCGGTATGGTTTCTTTAATCATTCGCCACACCTCTTTTTACTTTGTTAGTATATCACATTCAACATACGAACTTTACTAAATCGTTTCATCGATATATTTATATACTTTTTGCATCGCAACACTCATCGGAAGTTCTCGTACCTCATTTAGTGGTACAAAATGGTCATTTGTAGACGTCGTATGAACGACGTATATATTCATATACCATACTTTGTGAGTAAATATATGCTTTTCTTCTCCTAAAAATTGAGGTTGAGATAATTCAATGTGTAATTTATCCTCTATCGTTTCTACATTCGTGTCGACGTCAAATTTTGGAAATTTGTACATGCCTTGGAGTAAGTCTTTCGTTTCTTTATAGAGATAAATTTCATTCTGATCATTTAGGATAAGATAGACATTAAAATACAACTCTTTTTTAGCTTTAGCTTTCTTCTTAAACGGGTATAGATTAACAGTATTATTTTTAAATGATTCACAGTGTGCTTGAACTGGACACGTAATACATTTTGGTGCGCGTGGTGTACAAACAGTTGCACCGAGTTCCATCATTGCTTGGTTAAAATTACCCGCATCGTCTGGCATAAACGTTTCTATATGTGCTTTAATTGAGGAAATCGTCTTTTGTTTTGAAATGTCTCTAGAGTCTTCAGTGAGTCTTGTCATAACACGAAGGACATTCCCGTCCACTGCGGCAATTTTATGATTAAATGCGATCGACTGAACCGCACCGCCGATATACGGTCCGACACCTTTTAATGTGAAGAACGTTTCAGGTTGATTTGGAACTTCGGATTGATAACTTGATTGGACTTCTTTGACCGCTTCATGGAAATTACGAATACGATTATAATAACCTAGCCCTTCCCACTCTTTCAGTAGCGATTCACTGTTTTCGTTCGCAATCGAATCAAGTGTTGGGTATTTTTTGATAAACTTATTATAATAAGGGATGACGGTTTTCACTTGAGTTTGTTGGAGCATCACTTCAGATAGCCAGATTTTATATGGATCTGAAGTTTCTCTCCACGGTAAATCACGGCGCACTTCATAATACCAATCTAAAAGTGATTCGTTAAACAATTTATAGTTCAAATTTTTCACCTATTCTAATATATTAAATGAGGTTTTATATATGGATACTGTAACACACGGATTAATGGGTGGTACGCTCGTTGGACTCGCAACAATCGACCCACACGTTGACGCTGTCACTGTTGGGTTCGCTTCAACGATGGTTGCCGCAAGTTTAATCCCGGATATCGATACGGTATTAAAAGCAAAAGATAATGCGACGTACATTAAAAACCACCGCGGGTTAACACATAGTTTACCATTTACGTTTGTCATTTGGCCGCTTCTACTCGCGACTGTATCAAACGTAATATTCGGCCTAGATTTTTTCCATATGTATTTATGGTCGTTGCTTGCTGTGTTCTTACATGTGTTTGTTGACATATTTAATATGTACGGTACGCAAGCGTTGCGATTTTTTGATAACCGTTGGATTCAACTCGGTATTATCAACACGATCGATATTCCAATATTAATATTACTTTCACTATATTTAGTTTTATGGGCATTTGGATTTAACCCAGTCATACTATTTTTCATCATTTATAGTCTACTCGCTATTTATTATGTCATGCGTGCAATGTATAAACGCATGCTGATGAAAAAAGTCAGTCGACTGTTACCAAATTCTGAAATTCTAAGACTATTTGTTATGCCGACGATTAAATTTTTCGAGTGGCGTATCGCGCTCGTCACAAAAGACAAGTTTGTCGTCGGTCGAGCGTTTAAAACACAAGTCGTTATATATGATGAGTTCGACAAAGTCGGTCCACTTGAAGAAGAGTTATACGAAATCGTAAAGTCAAACAAAGACTTTAATGCGTTTACCTACTTTTCAAGTATTTACCGATATGAAGTCACACAAGTCGATCGGTCACATATCGAAGTAAGGTACATCGATTTAAGATATTTACAAAATGGACACTACCCGTTCGTATGTATTATCATTATAAATCAAGACACAAACGACATTAAATCGAGCTTTACAGGTTGGGTATTTTCTGAAGAAAAACTCCAAAGTAAAGTCACTTAAAAATATTCCCATTGAATATCAATTCAATGGGAATTATTTTTTCATATATATATTTGTCTTTGTGTACACTGCATATAACGCCATATATATTAATGTCATCTCAGATAAAAATAATAGATCTGTCGGAATCCTATTCGTCGACCACGAAACATTTATTGCAGATAATTCAATCCCGTAAATGATGTAGTAAAATGGGTTCAACGTTAATATATTTTGTAAAATCGTCGGTAAATTATCCCCGATGTAAAATACAGGTGTCGTAATTAATAAAATAACGAGTAGTGCTTTATCTGTATGCTTCCACTTTATATGCTGACGAAGTTGAATATAAAATATCGTAAACGGAACGATTAAAATCATACCGAGTATGACGTAATATCCAAGCGAGAATAATTTCAACATAAAATCAGCCGTTCTTAGTGAAAGTATCGCACTATAAAGAATTGTAAACAATATATAAAGCACTGTTTGGAATACAATTGTCGGTAATACTCTTAAATATAACGGAATGTAATTCATCCGTATAATCGAGTCTTTTCTAAATATTTCATAATAGTTCAACATCGCTGAGTTGTATAACCAAACGACTGCTGTTATACCGATTACAAAATAAGTGAGTCGTGTCATTTGGTCCGCTGATAAAAATGTGAGTCCTGCAATTAATATAATCATAAAGAAGATATAAATGAACGTCGGAATTAAGCTCGCTAAGACGTGACGCCCACGGAACGTAAATGTCTTTTTCCATAAATATTGAAATGTATGATTCATAGTTTCACCTATCTACTTAAATAAATCCATTTGTTATTTGGTGCATCATATAATACAAATCCACCATCTGTTCTAAAAATTTTATAATCTTCTGTAATGTTAAACTCACTTTTTATTTTGTCACTTTCTTTTCCACTCGTCATTAAACCAATTGAAGTATCACGGTCTAATAAAAATGTTATATCGACACCTTCAACTTCTGCTTCATATGAATCTAAACGCGATAATCTAAAGTCTGACTCAATATGACTAACGTCTACGTTTAAGTAGTTTGCATAAAAAAGATGATTGTCTAAAAATTGATCATTCATATACTGAAGCATCGTGTCGTAATCAATCGTCTCATACATACTCGACGGGTTAAATAATACGACGTTGTCTATCGGTATTTTTACTGTTTCATTATCTATCGTTGTCGTCACATTCTTTTTATTAGATTCATCGATAGCGATTAAGGCGTATTTAGGTATAGACGTATCATTGACAGTGACGTCATCACTAATTATAAACGCATAACGCAGCCTTTCGACTTGTGTCTCTTCCTCTTCTTCTTCAGCAACTTCTACAAATGGATGCTCTTCTTTTGTGAATTCAAAATCCATAACGACTAAAAAGTATGAGAGTACCATCGTAAAGAAAACGACAAACGCGATAATAAGTCTTTGTATGTTTAACGTATCGATGACCGATTCACCTTTTCGGTTTCGTCGTTTTAAACCGTGCTTAAAGTTCATCGGTTCATACATACGCTCTTTCCAATCTAAATCAAAAAGCGCTTCTTCATCCGTACTACGAATTTGAGAACGTAGTTTCATATAATCGTTATACACTTTACGACCATTTTGAACGGTGCCTTCAAAACGCATTTGGCCATAACTGAGCCATACGAAGTGGTTGGCAAGTTTTTCAATCGGTACGAAATTCGACTCGAGTAAAAACACACCGAGCTCGCGAGATTCTAACGTATTAATGATGAATTTTAATCGTTTAAAACCATCGTCGTTTAAATAACGATAAAAGTTATTATATAACGTAATATCGGCTTTTATCTCTGACGATAGTTCCATCAAAATGACTGCGATATCTTGACGCGATAATTGACTCACTGAGTTTTCCCAGTAGTCAAAAAAGAGTGGATGACGTTTTAACGATTCGAGCGACTCTTTCACTTTTCGCTCTGTCATATACTCTTCTAATATTTCAGCTATAAACGTATGTAGAGGTTTATCGTTTAAAAGATGATCTTCAACGTCTAAACTTAAAAATGAGACGTCGTATTTCACGCGACCTTCTTCAGGTTTTAAATGTCCAGAAAACACATTTTTTAAATACTTTAAAGTTGAATAATCACCGAGTATACCGAGAACTTCTCCTCGGTATAATGTCGTATTAATGTCTCGTAATATGAGATACGTCGGCTTTAAAAAGAAACGCGTATCTTTCGTGCGCTCTTTATGATGGTAGACGATTCCTGTCGCTTTATGAAGAATAATATCTTGCATTACTTTTTATCCAGTTGAAGTAAGCTTACAGGTATTGCTGTTTCTGGTTCGTCTCCACCGATGTAAAAGCCCCACGCAAACACACCTTTTAAATATTCGACTTTAAAGTAGTGATCTTCGTTTGCAATCACTTTATATATTTTCCCTGGTTGAATGAGTGATAAGTCGATCATATAACACTCCGCAATTAGTGCTTGACGCTCTAATACGCGGTATTCATTTTCGACACCCATCATTTCAGCTTTACGCATTTTTTCACGCGTCTCTTGAATGTATCGCTCTAATTCAACTCTCGTCATCGTACTAAAACTCATCTTCAATTCCCTCTAACTTCTCGTTAATTTGATCGTAACTAAACCCACGGCGCATCAGTGACGCTGTTAGTTTTTGTCTTAGTTGAAATCCTTCATATTTACGTTTCAATCTATTATAATATTTTTCAAATTCTTTCTCAAAATAATCAGTGTCGTCAAACTGAATATCTGACGGAATAAAATCAAAATGTGCGTTCGTATAACCATCACGCATCAGTTTTTGACGTAACTTCATTTCGAAATGATTTGACGAACCTTTATATTTTTTTAACTCTTTTTGAGTGATTCGTTCAATACGCCCTTCGTCGACTTTGTCGTTAAATCGTTCAACTTCTTCGACGATTATATTTTCATCGATGTTTTTTTCGAACAACTTACGTTCAAGGTGTTTTGGTCCTTTATCTGTCGTATTAAAAATCGTATTACTTAAACTCGTCGCATAATGTGCATCGTCAATATATCGTTCTTCTTTTAGACGAATAATCGTTTGATTAATAATATCCACCGCATACTCGTCTTTTAAATAGTCGATCACTTCTTGAGTGGAACGAATTTTATACGATATATATTGAATTGCTTTAATATATGCTCGGTCGAATTCAATTGATGTTTTTATATCGTCTAGCATATCTTTAGAAATTATTCGGCCAGGCAATAGCTCGTATTTTACGAGTGATTCTTCGTGTATTTTTAATTTAGACTGATCGCTAAAGTATACGTCGTAAAAGTTATTTTTTAACTGCACGACTCTTTCTACTTTCATAACGTCCTCCTAAAAAAGTTCTTGTTCAATATATGTTGCGAGCTCTTTTGTATGTGTTAATCGTTCTTTACGTCGTTTTACTCTCACGTCTGCACTATCGACTAAAAATTGTAGCGTGTTTGAGTCGCATTCAATTTTAGGAACAGGTACCGGCTTACCGTTTTCATCGACACCGACAAATGTCATAAAACAAAACCCTGCGAGTTTCTTTTCATTACTCCCGTGACTTTCACGAGATACTTTTACCATAATTTCCATCGATGAAGTACCTGTATGTGTCACAACACCTTCTAACACGACGATATCACCGAGCTCTATCGGTTTTAAAAAGTCCATCGAGTCAATCGATGCAGTCAACACTTGCGTTCCTGAATGGCGTCTTGCAGTGATTGCTGCGATATCATCAATTTGAGAGAGTAACACGCCACCAAACATCGTATTGTAATTGTTCGTATGTTGCGGGAAAACAATTGCTGATTTTACTGAATATGACTCTGACATTTTCTTAATCATGTTGTCACCTCGATTTGTTTTAAGTAAAAAAAGAGGAGATCATCGTCTCCTCTAAAATTATGTGTTAAATTTTACGGTTTAATGCTTCTTCTCTCGTATCAACAACAAGTGCGTCTTCACTGTTGAACGCTTGTGCTAAGAAATAGAAAACTACACCGCCGAAACCTAATACAGCGACGAGAGTAATCGAAACAGCAATTAAAATACTTAACGTCATTCCAAAAAATCCGAATGAGAACATAGCTTTTACCTCCGAATCATTACTTTCCTATACTACTACTATAATACCATACTTTAAATAGTGTGGGATAGACTTTTTAAATACTCCAGTCTCCATCTTTGAAGATTTGAATTTCTTCTCCATCTTTTGTTAAACCGATAATATCTGTGTCACTAGCGCCGATCATAAAGTCAACGTGCGTAATTGAATCGTTAATACCGATTTCGCTTAATTCTTCACGTGATTTTTCTTTTCCGTCTTTCACGTTAAATGCATACGCACTTCCGAGCGCAATATGACATGACGCGTTTTCATCAAATAACGTGTTGTAGAATAACGTATTCGTGTTACTGATTGGAGAATCATACGGTACGAGTGCCACTTCACCTAAGTAACGTGCACCTTCATCTGTTTCTAAAATGTTTTCTAAAATTTCGTAACCAACTTCTGCTTCAAAGTCGACTACTTTTCCGTCTTTAAACGTTAATTTAAAGTTATCGACGATGTTTCCACCGTGCGATAACGGTAACGTATTACTTACATATCCGTTTACGTTATTTCTATCTGGAGCAGTGAATACTTCTTCAGTTGGCATATTTGCCATAAAGCTACGACCTGTCGCGTCAACGCTTGAAGCCCCTGCAAAAAGATATCCTTCCGGTAAACCGATCGTTAAATCTGTACCTTCAGACACAAAACGAATCGATTTTAAGTTCGCATCGTTTAAAATATCAACTTTCTCATGCAATGTTTTATCGTGCGTATCCCATGCTTCTACTGGATTGTCTTGATCAGCACGAACTGTATAAAGAATAAGATCTAATAGCTTTTCAAATGCAACTTCTTCTGTTTCATCTGGATATACAAGTTTTGCCCAGTCGACCGATGGATATCCAGCCACGCACCATGAGTGGAAATCTGATTGTACACGTGCAGAGAAATCTTTTAATGCTTTACCATTTGCGATTTGCATTTCTCTAAGTTTCATCGGGTCGATCCCTTTTAGTAGTTCTGGCGAACTTGAGATAATGCTTAAGAATCCAGCATGCTCGTCGCTATAATGCATACGCTCTTCTACAATCCACGGGTGAACTGTTGCGAGTTCTTCAGCTGAACGATTTTCAGCGTGAAGGCGTGATAACGTATCGTCAGAAAGTTTCGTAACGACTTCAGCTGCTCCGCGTTCGTACGCAACACGCGTCACTTCACGAACGAGTGGTAACGCATCTGTCGTCGCTGAAATAAATAGACGTTTTCCTTCGTTAATATTTACACCTACATCTACGAGTAACTCTGCGTATTTTGTTAACTTGTTGTTTGTCATATGTAGTACCCCTTTACTTTTTAAGTTTACCAATTTCGTCGATGATCATCGTTTGTTCTTTTGGTGAAATTTGTTTTTGATTTTTGATGTAGCGATGGTAATCTCTTAATTCATCAATTTTATCGTCAGGGAATTCTTCGTCACTTAAAATTCCTTTACTGACGACATTCAAAGCTTCTTCGATTTCTTTTAACATTTGTACTTTATCCATTTCGTATAAGGCCTCCCGAATCGTACTATCATAAAGTTAAGTTTACCAAATAATAGCGTTTACTGTCGATTTATATTTTCTTTCGTTTAAATGTTCGCTAAAATGGTTATATCTAAGTATTGAGAGATTTAAAGGAGACGATGGATTATGAAAAACAAACTATTACCTGCCATTTTATTAGGTGCAGCAGTCGGAGGACTCGTTAGTCTAATAGATAAAAACACACGAGAATCTGTCATTCAAGGTTCTAAAAAAGCAATTGATTATGCAAAACATCCAGACGAATTAAAAAATCAATTTGCATCAAATTCAAGTGAACCATCAAAATTTGAGCAAATTAAAGAAGAGGTTCTATTCTGGAAAGATACGTTCGAAGAAATTCGCCGTAACAACCCAGAGCTTGAAGAATCACTTAAAAACGCAAAAGCAATTTTCGATAAAAATAAAGATCAAAAGCATCTGCAATAATACAATATAGAGCGTCGAATGGCGCTCTTTTTTATAGGAGGTATGTGTATGAGTAAAGAAACGAACCGTGAACGTAACACCGATTTTTTAAATGAGTTAAAGCACGGTGATGATTACAACAAAGAACATAAAGCTCAAGGCAACAAAGGCGAAACAGCACAGGCTAAAGAAGATGCGTTAACAGAGCAAGAAAAGGCCGAGGCTGAATATAAAGAACAAAAAAAAGAAGACGAAGCTGACGAAAAGAAAAAAGAGAAAAAACTCATGAAAGAGTTAAATGAAAAACAAAAAGAAGATAACAAAAAGCACGAGTATTTCGTCGGGTATCAGACGTTCCAATCAGTCGTTCCTAAACCTGGATCATCTGTATACGTCTCAAAAGTGAATAAACCCGTTCAAGTAAAAGACGACGCTGGATTTTTAGGTAAGTTGTTATTCCAGTTTAGTAAAGACAATACGACAGGTATGGCAGCTCAGCTTGCGTACTATTTATTACTTTCAATCTTCCCTGCGTTAATCTTTTTACTGACTATCATACCGTTATTTAATGTCGATCAGTCTCAATTTACAGATCTGATCAATGAATACGCACCATCAGAGATTTCTGGTATGCTGACAGGTATTTTAGACGACGTGCTATCGAGTAGTTCTGGTGGATTACTGTCTATCGGTTTACTCTTAACGCTATGGTCTGCCTCGAACGGTATGAACCAGTTAATGAGTGCATTTAACGTCGCTTATGATGTTGAAGACAATCGTAACGGAATTGTCTCTCGTATTTTATCTGTAGTATTTACACTGATACTTGCTCTCGGTATTGTCGGTACGTTCGTGTTAATGATTCTCGGTAACCAAATCGGTAGTTTCGTTTTTGGTTTTGTTGATGCAGAACAGTTAAAATTTGTATGGAACTTAGTGAGTAATTTACTTCCTGTATTACTCGTTTTCGTTTCATTCTTAATCGTTTATATTTTTGCACCTAATATTAAAGTGAAAATTAAATCTGTATTACCAGGCACGATTACTGCAACAGTTCTTTTCATCGTCGCATCACTCGGATTTAGTTTCTATGTTTCTAACTTTAGTAACTACTCTGCAACATACGGAAGTATCGCAGGGGTTATCATTTTAATTTTATGGCTATATATTACGAGTATCATTTTAATTTTAGGTGCTCAAATTAACGCAATTAAACATAAAGAATACTTAAACGTCAATGAAGACGGGAATAGAGATAAGGTAGAAAAAGCATGAGATTACTCGATACGTTATTAGAAAACAATGAAAAATTTGTAGAAAACAAAGATTATTTAAACTATCAAACGTCAAAAACGCCAGATAAAAAAGTGCTAATCGTTTCATGTATGGATTCTAGGCTAACGGAACTAACTTATAAAGCACTCGGTCTTAAAAATGGCGATATTAAACAAGTCAAAAACGCTGGCGCTATGATTACACACCCATACGGCAGTACGATGAGAAGTATACTCGTCGCTGTATATATGCTCGGTGTTGAAGAGGTTATCATTATGGGTCATAATGACTGCGGATTTGGTGCGTTAAAGCCAGAACCGATTTTAAAAGAAATGCACGACCGCGGTATAAGTGAAGAAGTCATTAATACTTTAATGCATTCAGGAATTGACGTCGTCGACTGGTTACAGGGCTTTGATAGCGTTGAAGAAAGTGTAGAAGAAAACATCAAAATCGTTAAACAACATCCGTTAATGGATAAAAATGTTCCTGTTCACGGTCTTGTCATGGACCCTGGTACAGGTGCTGTAGAAGTTATTCATAACGATTACTAAAAGAAAAAGACGATCAAACTTAAAGTTTGATCGTCTTTTTGTTACTCTACTTCAGTGAGTAATACTGGGCCATCTTTAGTGACCATAATTGTATGTTCTTTTTGAGCGACATAACTACCGTCTTTTGTTTCAAATGCCCAGTCGTCTTTTCCGTCATAAACGAGAGTTGCTTTCGTTGAAATAAACGGTTCAACCGCAAGCACCATACCTTCTTTAAGAATCGTCTTATCCGATGCATCATAATAATTTAAAACGTGCTGTGGTTCATCGTGTAAACTATATCCAACTCCGTGCCCTGTTAAGTTTTTAATGACTGTCATATTATGTTTACGTGCTGTATTATGCACGGCACGCCCAATTTGAGATAGCTTCGCTCCTGGTCTTACTTTTTTCATCGCTTCGTCAAATGCCAGTTCAGCAACGTCGATAACTTTTTGCTTTTGTTCATCATCCACTTCTCCAGCGACAAATGATAAACCTGTATCTGCATAAAAACCGTCCTTCATTGCAGAGACGTCAATATTCACGAGATCTCCATCTTTAATGACTCGTTTTCCTGGAATACCATGTGCTACTTCTTCGTTAATACTAATGCACGTATATCCCGGGAAGTCATATTCAGTAATCGGTGCACTTTTTGCACCGTACTTTTCGAGTAAAGCACCTGCATAGTCGTCGACTTCTTTTGTCGTCATCCCTACTTTTGTGTACTCGATTGTCTCTTTTAATACGCGTCCACAAATTTGACCGATTTCTTTTAATCCTTCTAGTTCTTTATCTGTTTCAACTATCACTTTAAACCCTCGCTTTTTTCTATATTTATATAGTATAACAAATCATATTTTATTTTAAAAAGTCGTATATTGTCATGTTCCGATACGATCGTTTTTCTAGGTCCGAAACAGTGACACCGATTAAACGAATCGGTATCGTCGGATCTTTTAACTCGTAATACAAATGATGCGCGACTTCATATATGTCTTCTGTACGAAATATTGGATTACTCGTCCCTGTTTGTTTTGTATGCACTGTAAAATCGTCGTGACGAATTTTTACTGTGACGACGCGTCCACATAGTTTTTTATCTTCAAGTCTTACGGATACTTGTTCTGACAAATCTTTTAAAACACGTACCATTTCTTCATCGTCATTTCTATCGTAACTAAATGTCGTTTCTTTACCTACAGATTTACGTTCACGGTCGTAATCGAGTTGATTCGTTCCAATCCCTCGTGCCTTTTCATATAGACTTCTTCCTCTTTTGCCAAAATGAAAGATTAAAAAATTTTCGTCTTTGTCGTATAAATCTTGCCCGTTAAATATTTTAAGTCGGTGCATCTTTTCTTTCGTTACTTTACCGACTCCTGGGAAATCACCGATATCCAGGTGCATTAAAATTTCGTCGACGTTGTCGTAATCGATTACCGTTGTACCGCTTGGTTTATTCATACCTGAAGCGAGTTTTGCGAGGTATTTATTGTATGAAATCCCACTACTAGACGTGAGTCCCGTTTTCTCAAAAATATCGTGTTGAATTTGTAACGCAATTGATTTCGCAGGTCTAGTTTTACTCACTAAATGCGTAATATCGAGGTATGCTTCGTCTAAACTTAATGGCTCAACGATCTCTGTGTACGATAAAAAGATATCCATAATTTGACTCGACACTTCACGATATCTGTTAAATCGCGCACGTAAAAAGATTCCGTCCGGGCATAACTGATGCGCACGACTCATTGCCATTGCACTATGCACACCGTATTTACGCGCTTCGTAACTCGCGGTCGAAACGACGCCACGGCTAAAAGACCGCCCACCAACGATGACCGGTTTCCCTCTTAATTTAGGATTATCGTTTTGTTCAACTTGTGCATAAAAAGCGTCCATATCTATATGAATAATCCGTCGCTCCATTATCCTCACCAACAATAGTATACCAAAAATCGAACATTTGTTCTAAATTTAAATCTAAACGTTTATCGTTATAATATGATTAGGAGGAATCATTATGATTATTATCGGCGGCGGTATTATGGGCTTGTCAATCGCCTACCACTTACAACAACATACAGATACAATTGTGTACGACCGACAAGATGAAGGACAAGCGACTAAAGCTTCAGCTGGTATCATCTGTCCATGGGTCAGTCAAAGACGCAACAAGTTATGGCTCGATATGGTCACTAAAAGTGCGAAGTATTATCCAAAGTTTATTGAAACACTCGCTAAAACTTCACCAATTAATCCATCATTTGAACGTAACGGTGCGTACATCTTATTCGACGACGAAAAGAAATATAGTAAAGCGCTGAAACGTATTCAAAAAAATAATGACGTATACGAAGAAATGATTTCTGTGTCAGAAGATGCGCCTGTAGAATATTTAAACAACAAGTACTATAACATATTCGTTGAAGGTGCGATGCAAGTAAAAGGCGATGCACTTTTAAACGCATTAAAAGATGCGTATTTAAAATCCGGTGGCACGATTAAAAATGAATCATACATTCCAAACGATGATGATTTTAAAATTTACGCAACCGGTGCATACGGCGCTGAACAACCTTTTGAACCAAAAGTCAGCCACCAAAAAGCTGAGATTTTACACGTGAAAACTTCTGGTCACTTTGAACATCTACCGGTCGTCATGCATAGAAGTCACTACATCGTTAACTTAAGTAAAAACCACTTTGCTATCGGTACGACACATATTGATACGGAAAGCTTTGACGTCACTCCGACAAAAGAAAATGAGGAGTATTTATTGAACGTATTTCAGGAGTTTTATCCTAATATAGAAATTGTGGAACAGTTTATGAAAGTTGGTCTCCGTCCATATACGAGAGACTTCCTACCGTTCATTGGATTTGTCGATGAAAGAACATTCGTCGCGAATGGTCTCGGATCAAGCGGATTAACAGCTGCTCCATTTTTAGGAAAAGTAATTGCTGACACTATTATTTTTAACGATGCTGAACTCGATATTAATAAGTATAGTTATTTATAAATAAAAAATGAGCTGATACTTTATCAGCTCATAAAAAATTGAGTCGTCACATATGCTGCGTAAACAACAGCTACGACGTTTAATAATAAGGCAATAATCGCCCATTTATCTTTTCGTTCTTTGACGCTTGTCGCACTAAACAGTACGCCGAGCACTGAAAATAAAATCGTCAGTGTCCATCCGAAATCATTTTCCATAAAAATCGGTAAAAAGACACCAACTAACGGGATTATAAAACTTAACACTAATAAAGACATGATGTCACCCCATATTATAAAGGTACTTTTTAAAGCTTACAGGTTCACGTTTATATAATTTAAACATGAAATACATTAAAAATAATACACTTTCTTCAACGCGTAGTGTGTGATCGTTTACGACGATTTCATCTTCAGTAATACGACCAATCGTCACACCTTCTTTTACCATCTCTAGCGTATTCGCCACGCGTTCTGTAAATGAATAGTTCGAATCGTCAATCACCCCATCGACTCGAAAATTCATTATATTATGTATTTTTCTTTCTTTAAATTTAAACTTCTCATCATCCGTAAATAATTCATAACGAGCGACGTTCATATCTTTAAAGCGGCGCTGACGTAATCCTAAAAAGTAACTTTCACCGTCTCTATAACGAAACAAAAAGCTATGTTCCTTATCGAACTTTTCACGCGGGTTCAAGATGATTTCACCAATCTTCTGACTCGCTTCGTTCGTAATATAGACATGACTTTCACGGTGTCGTCTCTCCACTTCAAAATAATAATGCTTCATGAACGTCCCTCCTCAATTTATTTCAATTCGGTTATATTAATGAGTTCTTAAATATTTTGCAGCGATTTCTAACATATCAACATTTAAGTGATACATCTCACCAATTAGGTTAAACACCGCATCTTCAGACAGTACACCTTGGTTAATATCATCGTATTCGTCAGTCGTATTCGACACCTCGAGGTCATTTAAATATTCCTGGCTACCATAATAATTTTTCAGTGCATTATATTCATCTAAGTTCTCTTCGAACTTTTGAAGGAGATTTTGCATTTCATCCTTAAGATCTGCACTACGGTTTAAAATCTCTTCATAACGAATAACATCTTTTTTCATGCCAACACACCCTATACAATAGAATTAATTTAATTATACCACTAAGAGTCGGTGAATTGTTCTATGATTTTTGGTTGAGTTTAGGTTTTGGTTCGTTTAATTTTACAAGATGAAAAACCGATCCGCTGTTTAACAGTTTTTCATCTTAAAAATTAGTGGCAGCAGGACCGATTTCGGTTTAATTTTACGCAAATCCGATTTGTGTTAAAATCGTTGCGCGTTCGTTGACAATTAGAGCTTTTGTGTGCAATTAACTAGGTACCCTTTGACGTATTTCGCAGTTGTGTAAAATTAATTTTATTTCGTTTACACAAAGAGCGTTTCTGTTAAAGGCACCCTCGTTAATTTAACAAGATGAAAAACCGAGCTACTGTTCAATAGCTTTTCATCTTAAAAATTAGTGGCAGCAGGACCGATTTCGGTTTAATTTTACGCAAATCCGATTTGTGTTAAAATCGTTGCGCGTTCGTTGACAATTAGAGCTTTTGTGTGCAATTAACTAGGTACCCTTTGACGTATTTCGCAGTTGTGTAAAATTAATTTTATTTCGTTTACACAAAGGGCGTTTCCGTTAAAGGCACCCTCGTTAATTTTACAAGATGAAAAACCGATCCGCTGTTTAACAGTTTTTCATCTTAAAAATTAGTGGCAGCAGGACCGATTTCGGTTTAATTTTACGCAAATCCGATTTGTGTTAAAATCGTTGCGCGTTCGTTGACAATTAGAGCTTTTGTGTGCAATTAACTAGGTACCCTTTGACGTATTTCGCAGTTGTGTAAAATTAATTTTATTTCGTTTACACAAAAGCCATTCACGTTAAAACTACCCTCGTTAATTTTACAAGATGAAAAACCGAGCTACTCTTAATCAGCTATTTCTCTATATATTGAACACCGCGACCATTACCTACTCGCTGATAATGCGAATTTAACACTTTTCTATAGTGATATCTTGAGATTTTCTCTCCTGTGAAATTATAGAGATTAGAAATTGTTATTTTCATCTCTGGAAATAGTGTTTGGAAATCTTTAATTGCTTGTAGGACGACAGCTTCTATTGGAGTTTTCCCGTTACATTTCTGACATTCATAATACGTTCGATTGTTTAATATAATTTCTCCTCCATCATCAATACAAAACAAAGATTTCTTTAAACTTTCATAGGAATAGTTGATGTCTAACCTTCGTTCTTCTAAATGTCTAAACTGATATATACTCTCGACAAGCTTTTTTGTACCTTGATCTGCGTGCTGATATTTTAACCGCAATTCATTTAAAAACTTTTTAAGTTGACCGCGCATGATTATATTAAGACCACGCGGTGATTCATATAGATGAAAATCTTTACCAATGAATACGACGTAACTTTTTATTGGAAGAGTAATCCCCACCTTTTGAGTCAGACGATTGAATAATATTACTGTATTATCCAGTTGCTCTAGTGGTGATCTCACTTTACTAGTGAATTTTGTGTTGTAAAAATCACCATCTCTAAACAGATAGTCTCCATGATAATTCTTTACTTCGAATATAAAAATTGCGTTTCGAAACACAACCAGTGCATCAATTTGTCTAACTACTCCATCGACTGAAAATGTAAAATCTGTGAGTATACAGGCACTCTCACCAACTAAATTCATCAAGAAACCTTTAAACTCCTCTTCCCCGCTGTAGCCTCTTGTTAAATTTTCCAAATAATATAACTGCTCATTCGTTAAATCCATTCTCCATTTCAGCGCATCAAGTTGTCTATGTACGAGTGATTTCATAGTAAAAACTCCTTTTTAGACATACATTAACTCATATCAGGCAAATACAAAAACTACAAAAATTTATGCATTTCATTACATTTTTTAAAATCCGTCTGATTCAAGCACCGAACTTTCTAAAATCGATTAAAAACCTAGCCATATTTTAAAAGTGGCAATAATGATAATTTATTGTTTCCATAATAAAAGCCTGAACTCAAAAAAGTTCAGGCTTCATTCTTTAACTTAAAAATACTTGTAATAAATACTACTATGAACAAAAGCAATACTACAAATAAAAACATTTTTCTGTATGGAATTAACATATCAATATTTGAAAATAGAATCGTTCCACCGAATGCGACAAACAATAAAACGAATAGCCATTTAAATTTCATATTATCAATCCTCCTCAAACGTTTTATACAGACCTCTAAATCCAAAGACGAGTATAACGATAATTACTACAAACGTAAAAACATAATAAAACGGCTTTAGTGGACGAAGTGCTTCATAATAACTAAACACAAATCCACCTAAAAATATTACGAGTGATGCTATAAACAAAATGACGAAGAACTTTTTAACATTCATCTTTACACTTCCTTAACACTCTTCTACTTACTATTCATTATACATTTCAAACACTTTGATTTCATCTTTACATCAATTCGTTTCATATTGTAAAGATTTTGTAAATGTTCTATAAATCGCTTTATTTCAATGGTTTCAGGGTGCTAAAATTATAAGTAAGTAAATAATATACATATTTTAAATAAACATTCTCAAGGAGATAAGGAATGAATAAAACACGATTCATTTTGCTGAACTTTGTAGCTGCTCTGTTTTTAACTTCTTGTCAAGCGGTCGAACAGGCGATTGAAGACACGTTCAGAAAAAGTCCTGAAAAATTGAACAAAGAAGACAGTGAACAATCGTTAACCGATAAAGTTAAAAGGATATTTTTAGACGAGAGCAATGAAGTCATCACTTCATCAGACATTATTAAAGATGCAGAAGAAAAGTATGGTACCGAGTTTGATGTCGAAATCAATCGACAATTTGATATGTATTTAAAAGAAGAAAATATCAATCGTTATTTGTCTGAAGAAGAAATCATGGAAATTATCAATGTTTTCAAATCAAATAATCTTTTGACAAATCGTGACAAACGCGATGAGATTATGGAATCTCTTTTCGAACTTGTCGGTACACGTGAATTTTACGTGTATGAAGGGCGTATCATGCTGAATTCTACTAATCTATACGTGTATGTTGTCGATCCAAATAATACAAAACATGTCGACCTATATTATTATAATATGTCAATCGGATCATGGAGTATCATCCCTGAAAAACTAAAGGAAGATGTCGATCCCGTCACTGCATCGATTCAAGTGTCTCAATTTAATTTTGATAGCTATGAAAAAATTGTAGATACGGCGATAGAAATTTTAAAAGATATGGGCGAATACGATGAATCAACCACAATTATTAACGATAATAATATCGCAACTATCCAGTCGCGATTTGATGGAAATGACGTGTCTTTTAACACTCCACTTAAAGGAACGAGAGAAGATTACCATTTAACTTTTGATCATAAGGGCAATCTTATAAAGAAAGAGAGGATTTAACATGATGTTTATACTACTCATATTCTTTTTTATGTACGTGTTTCCAATATTTTTCTTATATATACCAGCTATTCGAACTACACCAATCGTTGCGACGATTCTTTTAGTTGTCGGGGTTGTACTTTATCTCGTACAAACATTTATGATTTATAAATTGGTAACGAGACCACAAAAACTATTGACGCAACATGAGGATATTAGGTACTCAGGCCAACTCGTACACGCTGATATATTAAATGAAGAGGTTATACAAGAAAACAATAACGAAATCTCTAAAAAGTTGCTCGTACAATTTTTAAATTTAGCAGGAAATTCCGTAAAATCATATGTAAAAGTTGTCGATTCAAAGCCACACGAACACCGTTTTGAAAGAGGTAAAACGATTGATTTAAAGTTAAATAAAAACGGTTTTCAGCCTCCGTTTACTCTTAATGACGGAGAATACGAAACGAAGACGAGTCCTTTTGCTTCGGTGTGGATTATTTTTAACATCGTCTATATGATTGGATTTTTTATAGTGACGTATTACGTTCAAAATGACGGATACGGCTGGAGATTTTTAAGTCCAGTAACGTCTTGGCTATGGGCACCGATTTCTGGGATTATCCTTTTAAGAATATTACTGAAACTTTCGAGTAGTTTCGATATCGTCATGAGATACCACCCACTCATTTCTTTTAATTCTGAAGAAGAGTTTGGAGAATTGTTATTATATGGAAAAACTGTCGAAGGTGAAATTCTCAGTTACTCTCAAACTGGACTTCACGTAAACGAACAACCTCAAGTGCTTTTTAGCATCCAGTATGTAACAGACGAAGGTAAAAAACTAACGAAGCGAATTAAAAATGTCATCAGTTTAACAGAACTACATGAACTTAAAAAAGGAAAGGCAGAAATCATCTACCTTCCCCGTGATACGGATATATTCATGGTTCAATTCATAGAAGATGAATAAACATCCCACCAACAGCTCCAGTCAACACGACAATCCATGGTGGTAATTTCCAGTATGTAAGCATACTAAATAATATCGCGCCTAATGCAAAGTCAATTGGTGTTAAAATCGAGCTCGTCCAAATCGGATGGTATAACGCTGAGATTAAAATTCCGACAACCGCGGCATTCACACCCATGATCGCCCCTTTAATGTTCGGGTTATTTCGTAATTGATCCCAATACGGTAACGCGCCGAGTATCAGTAAAAATGCGGGTAAGAAAATCGCAATCGTTGCGATGAGTCCGCCTAGCCATCCGTTCATCACTGCTCCGATATACGCAGCAAATGTAAAAAGTGGACCAGGTACTGCTTGAGTGGCACCGTAACCTGCTAAAAATTCCGCTTCACTTAACCAACCTGTCGGTACAAATTCTTGTTCTAATAGTGGTAACACGACGTGCCCTCCACCAAACACTAATGCGCCTGAACGATAAAAGCTATCAAACATCGCAATCCAGTATGATCCAGTCGTTTCTCTTATAACCGGTAACATTACGAGCAATCCGAAAAACAGAATAAGACAAGCCCCTGAAAATCTTTTACTTATTGGAAATCTAGTGCTTAGTACTTCATCTTTGTTATGATTTTTATAAATTAAAAACCCGATTACACCAGCAATTACTATCACACCAACTTGAGTAAAAGCAGCCGGCCAAAGCAGTGTAATAATTAACGCAAATAAAGCGAGTGCTTTTCGATTTAAGTCTGGTGTTAAACTTTTTGCCATACCGATAATTGCATGTAAAACGACCGCAACTGCAACAATTTTTAGCCCGTGAATCCACCCGGCATTTGCAACGTCAAACTCTGTTAAAAATAAAGCGAATAAAATCAGTAAAAGTACGGACGGGAGTGTAAACCCAATAAAAGATACGATTCCACCGAAAACACCGCCACGCATTACACCGATACCAATTCCAACCTGACTACTCGCGGGACCTGGTAAAAACTGAGATAATGCAACTAAATCCGCGTAGCTCTTTTCGTCCATCCATTTTCTTCTACGGACATACTCTTCGTGAAAATAACCGAGATGTGCAGTCGGCCCACCAAATGAAGTTAAACCGAGACGCGTAGATACAATCAAAATTTCTAAAAGTGACTTCACACTACTACGTTTATTTTTATTCATCACTCTCTCCTTTAAAAATTATATAATCTAGCATCGATAGTTATCGTTTATTTTATCTGTTTTCAGTCAATTAAACTTTATATTTACATAATTTTTACAAAGATTTTTGAAGAGACCATGTATACTTTTATATATTAAAAAAGCATGACCTAAATTAATTTAGATCATGCGACGTCATTTTTTCTAACTCTTTTCTTTGTCTTTCTTTTACTTGTTTTCTACCAGCACTAAACTGACCAAGTAGAAACAGAAGTCCGACTGCTGTAATTAATACCTCTGCTAATATATTTGCATCTGATGTAAATATAATAGTCCCTCGCCAAACTAAGAAAACTAATGGTAATATTAATCCCCAAAACTTACTTTGTCTCGTACTTAAAAAGAACTGTAAACCTAAAAATCCGGCTATAATTAACACATCATAAATTGATCCAAAACCAAACACTATGAATTCTTCCTTTCTTCTTTATACTTTTCAATAATTAACTTTGCTTCTTCTAATTCAATTCGATCATCAATTGACAACTGTTTAATAAAACTGATGAAATCTTCATTTTCAATTTCATCGTGCAATTTAATTTTTTCAATTAAACGGTCTAGCTTAATGCGAACTGTCGGATATGATACACCATACATTTTAGCGACTTCTTTCAAAGAGCCGGAGAGCAACATAAACTTTTTTATAAACTCCAAGTCTTCTTGCTCTAACGATAAAATCCAATTTGGTATGTTATCTCTTTCCACAGCACTCGACCTCCTTATTTCTAATTAAATCATATCATGTATGTTTAATTTTGTAAAATAAAGCTTTAATAAAGTTAAATTTTTATTTTACTTTTAATTAAATAAGATTAATTTTAGCTAATTAAATATGTAGCTGCTTCATTTCAAGTTGGCTATCTTAAAGAAAAAGACCCAACATTCCTCTCATAGAAATGTTAGATCTCATGGTAATTTTATATCTATATTATTTATTATTCATTTATTAACTTCCAGTGTCCATCCTTAGCACTGCCAACATACTTTATTATTTCTTTATCCGTTAGAATCTTCAAATCTCTTTTTATTGTTCTTTCTGTCACTTTAAATTGAATCGACAAATCTAAAGCAGTTACTTTTGGATTGTTTTTTAATATTTCTAAAATTCTTTTACGCCTATCATTTGGTTTTAATTTTCGTTGATTGTTTTGAGTGACATTTTGGGTGACATTTTGGGTGACATTTTGGGTGACATTCTCATTATTGTAATTCATATTCCAAAGTATGGTTGTAAAAGATGTTTCTGTAGATGTAAATTCTGGATGAAGTCTTTCGTCATAATTTCCCGCTATTTTATAAGATTCAATTATTTTTCTAAGACCTGATCCACGTCTTTCCATTAGACCTAGTCTTGCAAATACATCCGCTATAATTGGATTCCTTCTTGTCGAAGAAATGTTTAAAGGATTAAGATCTTGAACAAAAGTACCATCACACATTCCACCCGGTGAAAATATTTCCACTCTATTATCATAGATGCTTATGTGTACTTCGCTTCCTGTTACTAAATAATCTCTATGAATCAAAGCATTTACAAGTGCTTCTTGTATCGCTCTTTCGGGATACTCTGGATATTCTTCTCTAAAAGTAGGTCCTTTTATCCACATTTTTTTGATATTTCTTTTTACAAAGTCTAAACTTGCTTTTAAGAGATATATTAAGTTTCCTTCAAACTCAACATCATCTATAGCATCTATTCTACCGTTGGCTTTTGTTAAACCATTCCACCTTGTACAAAACACTCTAGATTGATAAACTTGATAACCATCTGCAAACAACAATCCTGCATTTGTTATAGTGTTATCATCATTAGCAAGTCCAAACGATTTTAAATCTGTACTATGAAATTCTGTTCTCGTCCTATTTTTGTATTCTAAACTTAAATCATGAAACGTAACATCTTCTAATTTCTTACTTGTCCTAAGTAAATCATAGCTAAGGTGTTCTCCTTCTAGTGTTAGGTTAAATAAGTCTAAGTTATTCGCTGGAACGCTCTGATTACCTATTCTTTTATAAGCTATTCTTGAGCCATTATCAACTACGAAGTAAGGTGTGTTTTTCCCTGATGAAATACTTAAAATTAATATAAACTTGTTTTCAATTTCGATTATTTCCATATCAAATTCTGGATTTGGCTCCATCTTATTTTTTATGATCTCACTAATAGTTTCTGAATCCATTTTGTAATCCTCGAGACCAAGAACTGTATTATCCTCTTGAACTCCAAATATTAACTTACCACCTTTTCCATTTGCAAAAGAAGATACAGATTTTAGCCATGATTTAGGCCTTTTTACTTCTAACCTTTCTTTTTTATCATAGAAATTGGTCTCACCAATGTAATCCTTTAGGTTCAAAATAATCCTCCTCTCATTTAAACAATTTAAAAAAGTATAATATTATTTAATGTTTCCTTACGACTTCCATTACAACCTTCGCTTCCATATCTAGCAGTTCTTTTTTCATTTCGATACCACCTGCATAACCGATGAGTTTTCCATTTGCTCCAACAACTCTATGGCACGGTACGATTATCATGAGTGGATTTTTATTATTTGCCATTCCTACTGCGCGGCTCGCATTCGCGTTACCTATTGCATTAGCAATTTCTTTATATGTACGTGTTTCACCATAAGGTATTCGTGTAAGTTCTTCCCATACTCGTTTTTGAAAATCCGTTCCCTTAAGCTCATATGAAATATCAAACGATGTTCTTTCACCATTCAAATATTCCATGATTTCACGATAAACACGTTCAGTAAACTCTGTCTTTCTGCCGTAATCGCTTGTTTCATCAATCTTCTTCACCATTGTTAGAACATTTTTCTTATAGCCTATTTTTAATAAGCCAAATGGAAATTCATATACAGCATAATCTAACCCTGTATTCTTTTTAATATTATTCATTTTTTTCAACTGAGTTTTCCATTGCAATATTTAAATATTCAACATCAAACCCTGCACTATTGTACCCTTCTAGAATTGTTAAGTAGTACTCTTTACTCGGCAGATTTAGTGGTCTGCCTTCGTTCATAATATAGACCATCGCGTTTACTGGTTGATTATCAACAATAACTTCCATTACTTCTTTTCTATATAAATCTGGGTACTCTTCATAAATATCAAGTTCCTTTTCGTCATCCGGTGCAATAAGCCACACGAGAATCGGAACACTGTCACCTTTACACGGTTCAACTGTTGCAAAAGATCGGTTATCTGTCCCTCTAAAAGTAAGTGTGTGATCTTTAATTTCACTCTTGCCAACCACTTTAGCAGTTGGACATCTTTTCGCCATTTGTTCAAGGTGTAAATTGGAACCATATGCAATATAATATTTAGTCATCATCTCAATCCTTCCACATGAAGTATACTCGTTTAGCTTTATTAATTATCTGGATAAAGTTTATCATCAACTTTAATTGATTTATTTTTGCTTAATAAAGACTCAATAAACTTGTTCTTTTCTTTAGGAGATACAATTACGGAATCATATCTCTTATACTGAATCTCTATTCTATCGATAGATAATGCTGGTCCTGCTAATAATGTTTTTGTAGCTCGTAATTTTTTAATACTTTTAATATCTATCGTACTTTTAAAAGGTCCGTTTTTAACTATAAGATTCTCATCGTCAATTTTATAACTTGTACCAAACCATAGCCATAATAGTAGTGCATTGTTTAATATTCCGACAATATATACCACTATATTTCGCTCAGTTATCATCATAAAAAACATTAAAATAATTACTCCCCAAATGGACACAGCAAGCCAAATATCTTTTTTAGATTTAAAGTTCAACACTTCACCTCCAATATATTAAACGAAAAACAAAATTGTGATCTATAGTTAATTTATAGTTTACCATTTGTATTTATAATTGTACTGTTATATTTTTTACACGACAAAAAGCTCGGATTGTTATCCCGAGCTTAAGAAATCTACTTAAATACTTCTAAATCACCTTATTCCTTTCCACATTCATAGCAACGTTTATCTTTATCATTATCTCCATACATACGTAGCTCTTTCTCTACTCGACAGCTGTTACAAATATCAAAGTATATTTGTGGAAGTATACCTTCTTCAGCTAGTGGTACCCATTTCGATTCATACAAAGATTTTGTCATACCATAATCAATAAAAACGAGCTTACCTTCATTATCTAACCCATAGTTGCTACTGTCTCTCAAATCAAAGCAATCGAAGTTTTTATCCAGCTCATTTAAAACTTTTTCAAATGAATCAGGTATTAAATGCGAGTGATTCTCAAGGTTTATTTCATACGATTGATTATCTATAAGTTCTAAGGGAGCGTAGTATTTTTGTATAGAAATAAGTTCATCGTAGTAATATGTCTGAGCAAGCAATGAATCTAAAGATTTATTCGCCATTGCAGTGAAAATTTCAAATTCATTTTTTGATTGATGATATCCAATTGGATGTAAATTGACTTTTATTACATAGTCTGAAACTCTATACACTTTTCTTGTAGAGCCTATCCCCACAAAATTTTCCTCTCTACAGTACATCTTCCAATTTTTAATTAATTCCTCAAGCATTTAATCACTCCCATATAAAGATAAGCATATGATCTTTAAATCGAATACTTTTATTTCAACAATCTTTACTTCATTTCGCACGATTCTCTCACGATTAAATAGTTTTAAATCATTATACCAAATTATCGATAAAGTATTCTTTCTTCGTGCCAAAGATGATTACACTGCAAATGCTACATAAGACTCAAACATAGATGATAGTCACTCTTTGTCCACACTTCTATACACTCTCTTATTATTTCTGAAAATTAAAAGCCCCTTCTCAGGAGCTTAAGTAGTCTATAAAACCTTGAAATCATTATTTACTTCGCACTTAAATTCGCATCATAAAACTCAACAAACTGTTCAAATAATTCAGTATCTATACGGTTACTCCAACGTTCTCTATCAAGATTTTCTTCAATGAACTTTGCCTTGTCTTTCTCAAATCTTTGTTCATTTTCTTCTTTCTCATAATTATAGTCGAGAGAATCCGTCCACTCTTTTATTGCTTCATCTAACTCGTCTTTATATGTGTTGTTCGGATCATCAAAGAAATGATCATGTCCTCTATCTTCAAAGTGAAGGAAGGTAAATCTCGAGTTATCGTTATATTTTTCATGAAATAAATCGTAGCCGTATTGTATAGGAATCATTTCATCATCTTCACTATGGGTAAGTAAAATAGCTGCATTACTTGACTCAAAACCATCCATCGCTGTGTTAGTCGCATATTTACCAAACTTCATCCATTCATGAATTTTTAAAAAAGGCATCATCGTATAAATAAAACTACCCGCTTCTTGTTTTCCTACTGCCTCAAAATAATCTGAAGATTTATTAACACCACAGCAAGCAATAACCGCTTCTACTTCAGGGTGATATGTAAGTACACTTGAAGCATTATAACCGCCCCAACTATGTCCAAACAGTCCTATAGGTAAATCCGGGAAGTTCCCACTTTCTTTAACAAATGATATCGCATAGTCTAGGTCAATTGCGCCTTGAGGAAAACCACCTACTCCGTCTCCCTCACTATCATCAGTACCCGTCGCATCATAGGCAAATACATAGTATCCATTTTGTGCAAAATAATTAATATATTCTAAATAGAAATTATGTCCTCCATCGCCAAAACCATGTGATAATACAATAATTCCTTTTTGGTCGTCCCCTACACTATACAGTGATCCCGTTAGTATTTGTCCCTTATCAGATGGAAATTCATACTGTTTAGAATTCAAGCCTTCAAAGTCTGAAACTTTTAGCATAAGTGGTGGATAACTTTCAAATCGCTGATTGATGTTCTGATTGTATATGAATATTGAAAAAATACAAAAAGCACTTACTATTAACACAAGCGGAATGATGACAATAAATAGCTTAGTTCTTTTCTTTAATTTTCTCATAATTAAACTCCTCTTTATTTTTACTGAGTTCAATTAAATTATATCCACTTTTAGGCTTTTCTAACATAATGAATGATTGTCACTGTTAGTTCGAAGCTGATGATGATGTATTATTTAGACATATAATTTACACAACAAAAAAAGCCCGGATATCAATCCGGGCTTAAGACATCTATTAAATTTTTTCTTTAATATACCAAGTTGGAATAGGATTACGCATATTGTCATACCAATTCAATACATCTTCTGCTTGGTTAAGCATCGTTTGTACTTCACTTCCCCCATATGAAATAGCCCACGGTATGGAGGACAGAATATTACTGCAAATATACAGGGCCAGTAACTTCCAAAATTCCATCGGTACTTCATTATCAAAATATCCATCTATTATGCCTGAAGCAAATATTGGAGAAGCTTGAACACACCATACAATACGATTAAACTCTTCCCAAGGATCACCAAAATCGAAACGATTGAAATCAATGATTACTATCTTATTATTTTCAATCATCATATTGCCAATATGAAAATCTCCGTGATGAAAGGTTTGTGGTTTGTTTACAAGCAATTGACGGTTGGATTCTATATAGTCTATAATATCTTCTGCTCCGTCAAATTTAATGGGACAATCCTTATACATCTTGATTTTAGAATCCATCTTCTCATTGAATCGAGTTTCCCAATCAGATTGATTCTCCGGAGCTGAAATAGAATGGATGGCTTTGAGCATTCTTCCTGCCTCAAGACCAAAATCATACTTCTCACTGTTAGTTAGGTTAGGAATGACTTCTCCAGAATTTCTACCCTCAACCTAACTCTCAATGATATAAACACCCTGATCACACTTTCCAAACTCAACTGGTTTACACATAGAAATATCAAGAGCGGCTAGCTGTTGCATCATTCGAAACATCTCTGCACGATTAGCACTTTCTTCTTCGGGGGCTATCCTCAAAAAGTATTTAACACCATCGTCCGCTGTAACACAATATTTTTTATCGCACGATCAACCTTTATTAATTGGTTCTTTAGAAATTAAATTTAGTTGTGACATTGTTTAAATTTCACTTCTTTCAAGTAATGCCATCATCTCAACGTATCTTTTTCGTTTAGTTAATTTAATATGAATTAATATTTAATCGATTTATTTTTCATATATTCCAAAAATTCATCTATCGGCTTATCATTCCACTTCTTATTATGTACTGCACGATGACAATTTGCACACAGCATAATTAAGTCTATCTTTCTAGTTCTCCTTTTTCCCATATATAGTGGTAAAATATGATGTGCTTCAATAAATTCAATTTCATATGTTTTTTCGAATGAAAAGTTACAAGCTTCACAAAAAAGTTCCCCATGCTTTTTAATAAATTCTTTCTTTGCAATATTTATGATTTTTGAATTACGTTCAATTTGATAATGAGTACGATGGCGTTTCATTCCTTCTATAGTTTCATATTCATTCGCTAATTCATTATCATAAGTGAGGGCATCGTCTCTATCAAACTTTCCAATATATTTCATAAATGCTTCTTGTAAAGAATCTTTCACTTCCCAAATAAATAATTCCTTCTCATAATACCCATTAAAAAAATGACTCCAGTACCTTTCTTTTTTACTTTTATTCCTTAAATCAGTTTCAAAAGTATAGCCTTTTTTTCTTAGCCGTTTAACTGTTTGAGCCATAGATGTATTATATACTTGATATGGGCGTCCAGTAATTTCCGATATTTGTTTGGCTGATCCTTTACCATCCATTTCGAACACTAAAACATAGATTGCTTCCTGTAAGAAAGGTGTAAAACAGTCTTTCTCCTGTAACATCAGAATCCACTCATCGACAGTATAGTTTTTTGCATTTGTTGGATAGTAATCTAATTCTTTTTGCATATAAACCACCTACCATTCTTATATTTTCAATTCGCATAGTAAACTTATCTAGTCTATCAACTGTCCTACTCAAAATCTAATCCGTCAACTTAACCCCAAATTCTAGTTCTTACAACACCAATAACAAAAAGAGTTTCACCAATTTATTTTCATAAAACAAACTTAGGTGAAACCCTATATTCCTTATTACATCAACACTTAAAGTCATTTTATTCAACCACTCTTAACACTAATGCTACTAACTCTACCATGTGTCGACCTTAAGTTACAAAGTGATTTAGAGTGTGTGATTAGGTAGTTAGGATGGAAATTACATATTTATTCTATGATGTCTTAGTAATCCTATCTTCAACAATCCTTAAAATTCTTTTCATGCTGTAGGACTGTTCTAAGGAGGATTTTTTCAGAATATATTTTGTTGCTCTTCCTTTGCCCATGATTTCAATCACACCTTTTTCTAACAGTTCGTTAATAGTAGTCCTAAAGGTATAATTATCCATTTTAAGTTGTTCGTTAGCATCCGCTCTAGAAATAGCTTGATTTTCAACTAGAAAATATAATAGTTTTTTCTGATTATCTGTATAATCTTCAAAAGTTTTTTCTAAATCAACTTTCCAAATTCTTAGTGTCGTTTTATACTGTTCTCTAATTACCTCTGGAAGTTTTAAATTATATTTAGAGGCAACATCAAATATTCGAGGGCCTCCACTACCGGCTTTCTCCGAAACACCTATTCTTCGCATTATGTTAGACATGGTATGATTCCTGATGTCCGAATGCCCTCCATGCACAAAATCCTCTTCTGTTATTCTCATTTTACCAGGATTAATGAATTCATAGTAATCTGGAAAAGCTGTAATCACTATTGGACTATTTGAATCGTAATAGGCATGCATTAGCGAATTGACTAAAGCTTCTCTAACCGCTGTATATAAATCTGTTCTAAATGGAAGTCTAGATTTTGTATCTTCATCCAAAATAAACTCATCTTTTAATGTGGTACTCAATTTAGCCATTACCATTCGATAAAAACTATACACATTTAATTGGGGATACCCTGCATCTCCTGATGAAATCCGGTCTTTCCAATCAACGTCCAATGAGGATTCTTTTTCAAAATAATCTAACTGAAACCCTGGGAACCTATCTGTAATTGCTGTGTACTTCCCAAAAAACAACAACCCTCCCACTGTTAAGTGATACTGACCGTCACCTTGTCTATCCTTTCTAAACGCTCCGATTTCGATTAATAAATCTTTGAAATCCATACTTCTATATCGTTCATTTTTTGTTTGCTCATATAAGGCCGTTCGATAAACTTCTAAATCATCAACGGATAAATCCGACAAATCATAATTGCTTAATAGCTCATTATCTGTCTCAGGTTGAGATCCCACAACTAACTCTTTATATTTATCCGGAGTTAATCGTCTATCACCTTCTCCAAGTCGTTCAAAAGCTAATTGAGGATTTCCCTTTAAATAAACTGGCTTCGATTGATAAGGTGCTTCCGATATTTTTATCATCATAATTTGAACACCATTATCACTATCTATAATTTTCACATCATTATCGTTGATGAGATTGATGCTTACTTTTTGGGGATTATTCACCATATTAAATAAATCATCTCTCATTTTTTCTGGTTGATCTATACCTACAACTTGCTTTGTTTTTTCATCCACACCAAAAATAACAATACCACCATCTGTATTTGCAAATGCGGAGTATGTTTCCCAAAAAGAATCGGGAATTTTGTTTTTAGCTCTTTTTAACTCTACATATTTCCCTTCAACAATTCCTAGTATTTCAGATTGTTTCACCTAAACCCTCCATTACTGCACTTATATTGGTTAGAATCTTACACGATTTTCGCACGATTCACTCACGATTATTTTCATAACAAACCGCATCAAAACAAGATTTTCCGATTTTGTTCGCACGATTTTCGCACGATTCACTCACGATTATTTACTTCTAAATCATTATACCAAAAAGAGAGACACGGAACTATGCACTCCCCCATTCTGTAACATAGTTCGGCATGCACTTAAAAGTTAAAAACAGGACCCTCAGACATCTGGTAAGCGCCCAAGAACCCTGTCTCCTTATACGATTCATTTTTCAACCTTTTGAATCTTTACCACACACTTAGCGGTTCATTGTCTCTAATCATTTCCTCACTTCATTCATCCTTATTCGATAGCTATTGTAAAGGTCTTTGTAATTTATTTTGTGCTTTTCACAAGTAATACCACCGTCTCTACATGAACCGTATAGGGGATTAGGTCCACTGGTTATACCATTTTTAGTCTTAGCCAAAGTCTCTGAGCCATATGATATCTTTTGGGAGCAAATAATTATTTGTAACATCGTTATCTTCGGCATTTTGTTTTGATGATCCTAGTGATTCTTACATTGGTTTTTCCCTAACAAACCATTATCTGGCCCAACGTAACGTTTTAAATTCGGACTGTGATAGGTCTTAACCATTTTATTTTTGAATCCCTGACCAAAATATATCCCATGTTATCTTTTGTAGTCGTTCATATCTCTCTTTGTCTTCATAAACTAGCTGGATATTTAGACCATCGATTAACGTAACAAAAGCGAGTGCGCAGTCTTCTGCACTTAGTCGGAATGATTCTTTTTGGAAACAACTTTTTAGTGTTTCAGTTAATATTCTGATAAATCTATAGGGCGCTTCTAAGATATCTTTTGGTATACCTTCAGGTGTCTGAAGCGTTGTCGTTAACATAAGTGTTGCATTATGATCTGATAGAAATCGTTCTTTGTGTAGAGACAAAAAATTATATAGCTGCTCATCTAGTTGTTTATCTTTATTTTCCTGAAAATAATTTTGGACAAAATTAATTTCTTTCTCCACTACCTCTTTATATACATTTTGAAATAGCTCACATTTATTTGGAAAATGATATGCTAGTGACTGTTTACGAATACCGACTTCTGCTGCAATTTTAGAAAGACTTGTCCCTGCGTAGCCATAATGATTAAAATGTTGAATTGCGACTTCTTTAATTTTATCTCTACTCAATTTAACTACTCCTAACTACTTAAGCAGTAAAATATTTAGGTAATTGTAGTGCATGCTTATCAAGTAAAATCTGCTCTTTTAGAATACCTTGTTCGCGTAATAATTCTATGTTTTGTACAATGAACTCGTCGCTACCTACAACATAAAATAGACCGCCTTTGTCTTCAGCAAGTTCTTTTACTCTCTCATAATAACTTTGACGGTTATCCACAAACTCAGAAGTAAATTTCTTCTCTGTCGAACTCTCGAATACATCAGAGAATAAAAATTCTTTTGATGAATCAATATTTAGTGAATGAATTTGATTTACGTCATCCGCACGTTTTAAATATTCAAGAACAAGTGGTCTAAATGTTGCTAAACCAACACCTGATGATAGTAAGTAAATATTCTTGTTTTCTCTTTTTAGCGGCACGTTGGAATGAGTTTTAAATAATGCAACATCATCTCCAACTGAATGTTCCTTTAATGCTTTTTTAAATTCAGAAGGCAGATCTCTGATACGTGTTGTAATTCCTATTACACTTTCATCATTCGTTGTTGAGATAGACATATGGCGTACCATTTTCTTGCCAACATTTTCATCTTGGAAACCTTTCAGTGCAAAATGCGTATGTGCGCCCTCTTCCCAAGTGAAGTCCTCAGGACAGTCTAAGAAGTATGTTTTGACTTCTGAATTCTCATCTTTAATCTTATTTATTTTAGTCCAATATATTTGCATTAAGCATGCTCCTCTATATATAATTTATAATTTCGTCTAACTTCACATGCGTCGTACTACACCATTTAGTATATTCTGACACGCGTCAGATTTCAAATTTTTAAGATTATCTTTTGTTGGTTTAATCTTATTTATGGTCACTTCTCCATTCTCTACTTTTACGACTTTTTCTAGTTATATAATAATTAAAAGGGAAATACTGTTATTAATTAATTCTTGTTGATTTGAAAATGATATTAAAATCATCTATAATCTTATTGACTAATAAGTAAATATAAAATGTTTTCTAGGGTTCCGTAACTTTTAAGTTAGCCTGGTCCGAGAGAAAACTCACAGATTTTTCTGTGTCACGGAAGGATAAAAGCCTGGGAGAAACTGATATCAGTTTTCTCAGGCTTTTTAATTTTATTGGGGGTAACAATGAAAAAATATTGGTTCACTTTATTTTTAGCATCTTTTTTTGAAGTATTATGGGTGATCGGACTTGCTCATTCGTATAACTTTTTAACATGGACACTTACTGTCATTTTAATCATATTAAGTAACACTTTAATGATCAAAGTTGCACAGGTACTACCTACTACTACCGTATATACTATGTTTGTTGGATTAGGAGCTGGTGGTACTGTAGTTGCAGAAATATTATTCTTTGGAGAACCTTTCAATTGGTTGAAGATTTTTTTAATTTTAATACTTCTAACTAGCGTGATTGGGTTAATGATTGTCACAGATTATGAAAAACAGCAAAGTGAAGCGAGGTATGAGAGCTAATGGCATGGATAAGCTTAGTTATTTCAGGCATATTTGAAACATTTGCTGTTTCAATGATCAACCGCTTAACTATAAAAAAGGATTGGCAAACTGCCATTTACATTATCATTGGTATAGGTATGTCACTATTGTTCCTTCACTATTCGTTGATTTATATTACTATGGGAACAGCTTACGCAATATGGACAGGAATAAGCGTTGTATGTAGTTCACTTATTGGTATGTTTTACTTTGGAGAATCAAAAAGTATTTATAGAATATTATTTATTGCACTGATTCTTAGCAGTGCGATTGGCTTAAAACTCATTTCATAAAAAATGCCTGTTAGACTAAAATCTAACGGGCATTTTTTATTTCTATATCTATTTTCGTTCTAATAACGCTACCAACTCCACATGGGACGAGTTGATAGAATTGATGTATTTGCGTTTTTTAATGAAATAATCGTATGCGGGAACATATCGACTATTAGTGTGCGTTTGTGGGAACATATCAACTGATTTTTCATGATAAAAATTTTTGGTTTTAATTTTTTTATTTGACTATTAGAGCTGGGCAATTTACTCTTTTCATTACTTTATGACTTACGCTACCTAATACCATTTCTTGCAATGAATTGAGTCCCCGACTACCTATAACAACCATATCAACCTTTTCCTTATTTGCGTATTCAATAATAGTAGGACCAGGATATCCATGTAGTATTTCAAGTTTATATTCTATATTTTTCGACTTCACTTTTTCTTCTATTGGAGAAAGTATTTTGCGACGAGTATATTCAAGTTCTTCTTTTCCCTGTGAATGAAGAATTTCATTTTTAGATTTTGAATAATCAACAACATAAATAATTTCAATTCTACAATCGGAAATTAACGAAGCGATTTTCACCGCTTCATCAGTTGCTCGTAATGAGTTTTCTGATCCATCAACAGCTAGTAATAATCTTTTATACATTTTCAAACCTCCTATTTTATTAATTGTTTAATCTACATTATTATTCACAGCGAGTTTATGGAATATCTCTCTGCTTGATGTATCTAAACCAATGATAGTTACCTTATTATCTTTTTCTTGAAATTTAATCACTGCTTTATCAACTGCCCCTACAGCAGAGTCATCCCAAATATGTGAATCTGAAAAATCAATTGTTATATTTTTATTCTCCAAATTGAAATCAAATGACTTTAAAAAGTCTTCAGTTGATGCAAAAAACAACTGACCTTCCACTTCATAAATTACTTTATTATCTTGATGTTTATTTTTCACTTTTAACTTTGATATTTTAGCTACAAAGAAGATCGCACTAAGTATAACACCCGCAATAACACCCTTTGATAAATCATTGGTAGCTACAACTATTCCTACGGTTACCAACATAACAATAGAATCAGTTTTGGGAGCTTTTCTAAGATAAGTAAACGATGACCAATCAAATGTCCCTATTGAAACCATAATCATTATTCCTACTAATACAGGCATTGGGATTTGTATGACTAAGTCCCCTAATACTATAATTAAAAACATCAAGAATATCCCGGCAATAAAGGTAGATAACCTTCCACGTCCACCAGACTTCACATTTATAACAGATTGACCGATCATTGCACATCCAGCCATCCCACCAAAGAACCCTGTAACAATATTTGCAATACCTTGTCCTCTTGACTCTCTGTTTTTATCACTTTCTGTGTCTGTCATATCATCTACAATGGAAGCTGTAAGTAAAGACTCCAGTAATCCAACAATAGCTAACGCTAGGGAAAAAGGAAATACAATTACTAATGTTTCCAACGTAAATGGAACGTTTGGAATAAAAAACTCTGGCAATGTTCTTGTGATAGCTCCTAAATCACCGACAGTGCGTAAATCAACATTGGTATAAAGTGCTACGGCTGTCAATACAATAATTGCGATTAATGGAGCTGGAACAGCTTTGAAAAATCTCGGAAGTATATACACGATTGCTAATGTAATTGCTACAAATACATACGTCAAATTAGAAATCCCAATAAAGTGAGGTACCTGAGTCATAAAAATTAGAATCGCTAATGCATTTACAAAACCTATCATGACAGCTCTTGGTATGAATTTCATCACTTTAGCTACTTTAAATATACCAAATAATATTTGGATTACACCTGTTAGGATAGTTGCAACCAGTAAATAATCAAGTCCATGTTCTTTTACTAAAGGAACCATAAGTAATGCCATTGCACCAGTTGCTGCTGAAATCATTCCCGGTCGTCCTCCGACAAATGCTATAATTACAGCGATACAAAAGGAGGCATATAAACCAACCATGGGATCTACACCTGCTATGATGGAAAATGCAATTGCTTCAGGTATTAGTGCTAATGCAACAACAATTCCAGCAAGTATATCCCCTCTCACATTTGAAAACCATTCTCTTTTTATTTTCTCTAACACTTAAGTCTACACCTCTTCTGTTTAAATTTATTTTTTATCCCTCGAAAAATCCAAACTGACCTTAATAAAAATAGTTTAACACCTTTCGTCCCAAAATGGAACCATTATGGGAAATAACATATTATATTTTATGATATAATTATTAGGGCTTCTTTTTTAAAATAAAGGGGTGTTTAATATGTTGATTGGTTATATAAGACCTGAAAGTGATGATGATAATTATAATAAACAAATAACAACACTTCGTGAAATAAATTGCGATAAAATAATTATCGAAAATCATTCTTCCGCAAAGAATCGAACTAAACTTAACGAAATGATCCATACACTTGAACAAGGTGACAAAATAATAATCACTAAATTATATTCGCTAGCGGACTCTACACTACATTTAGTCGAGCTATTACAGATGATTGAAGACAAAGGTGCCTACATAAAATCAATTAGAGAAGATATTGATACGAGCAATGAAAGTGGGTATCAATTTAGTTATATTGTAAAACATCTAGTTGAATTTCAAAGTGATGTAATTAGCGAAAAGACCAAGAAGGGATTAAATAAGGCAAAACAAAGAGGAGTTACTGCCGGAAGACCACGATTACCTGATGAAAATGTAAAACGCGCTATTAATATGTATCAAAGTAAAAAATATAGCCTATCTGAAATAAGAAATGAAACTGGTATTAGTAAATCTACCTTATATAGATATCTTGAAAGTTAATTATCATTCTACATTCAAAGAAACAGTTTAATCCTATATTGTTAATTTAAACTAACGTAGCATATTCTGAAAATACGCTGCGTTAGTTTTTATTTTATATTGCTATTTCCTTTTCAATACCCGATTTAAACTCAATCGTTAAATTCCTTTTATGAATCGTCACTCTTTCAATTAACTGCCTTACAAGCAGGTCATCGTATGTTTCAAGTTGCTGCGGTTGCTCTTTTAAATACTTTGTTATTTCTACAATCCGCTGTCTAAGTCCTTCTCGCGCTACGTTTTTCATCATGACTTCCTGCTTCAGTTCCCGCAATCGATATATTTCTTCGTAAGGTACTCTGTCCCGATCCACACGTTGTCTGATGTTTTCTTCTGGTATCCAAAAGTATGGCAATATCACATATTTATCATCTTCATATTCTGGTGGAAAGATTAAAACAAATGCGGTTATATCTGTTGTCGATGATAAGTCTAAACCCGCATAGCACTCTCTACCAATTAAACTTTCAGGGTCAACTGGCAAACCACATCTGTCCCACTTTTCCATTGGCATCCATCTGACAGATTGCTTTACCCATTGATTCAGTCGTAACTGCCTAAACAAGTTCTCCTCAGCTGGATTTTGTTTCGCACTTTCACATGCTTGTTCGACTTTCTCAATATCAACTGTAATTCCTAGTGATGGATTTGCCTTCTTCCAAACTTCAGGGTCTGTCCAATCATCATCTTCCTCTGCACCATAGATAACAGGATAAAAAGTAGGATCTATTTTTCTTCCCTCAAGTACATCTTTTGCTTTCTGATGTACTTCGTAACATATTGAATGCTGGTCATTTCCTGCAGTTGTGATTAAGAAATACAATGGTTGTTTCCTTGCGTCCCCTGAACCATGAGTCATAACATCGTATAGCCTTCGGTTCGGTTGTGCATGTAACTCATCAAAAACTACCCCATGGACGTTCAATCCATGTTTTGTATAAGCTTCCGCAGATAACACTTGATAGAAACTACCCAATGGTTTATAAATCAATCGTTTTTGTGAAAGGACGGGTTTAAATCGTGCCTTAAGTGCGGGTGATTGTTCCACCATATCAACTGCAACGTCAAATACAATCGATGCTTGTTGCCTATCCGCAGCACATCCATATACTTCTCCACCATGTTCAAAGTCACCACATGTTAAAAGTAAGGCAACCGCAGCGGCAAGTTCTGACTTTCCTTGTTTCTTAGCTATCTCAATATAGGCAGTATTAAACTGTCGATAGCCATTAGGCTTCATCGTCCCAAATACATCTCGAATAATCTGCTCCTGCCAATCTATCAAGTCAAAGTTTTTTCCAAACCATTCACCTTTTGTATGTTTTAAATAACTTATAAAGTTTACTGCCATATCAGCAGCATCCTTATCGTAGTAAGATTGTTCAGCTTTAAAGATTGTTGGTTTATAAATTTCTAGCTTTCTAATTATAACCACCCCCTTAGCAAATAAAAAAACTAAATGAATTTATAAAGTTTTGCACGACAAAAAAGCCCAGATTGCTATCTGAGCTTAAGACATCTATTTAATTGTTCCACAATCTGTACCCTTTTGCAGAACAATATTCACTGTTTAATTCACAATTTATGTGTTAAAATAACTTTAGGTTTAACAAGGAGGAATTTAAATGGGTAATTGTTCATTATTTGTAATTGACTTCTCCATTTTCGTCTAAGTTTTAACACTTAAAACGGAAGGAGAATTAGCACTTGGGTATTTTTAGCATTTTTGTAATAAATACAGTTCATTATCAACCAAATGAAAAATAATTGGTTATAATGAATTGTTAATATAGAAAATTCATTATAACCACATTGGAGTGGGTTATAATGAACAAAAAAGAGATAAAATTTAGTCAAAACTTTATTACCTCGAAACGACATATAAATAAAATTATGAGTAATTTAGAATTAAATAGCGATGATAATGTTTTTGAAATTGGTTCAGGAAAAGGCCATTTCACACTAGAACTGGTTCAAAAATGTAATTATGTAACAGCTATCGAGATAGATTCAAATTTATGTATTCAAACACAAAATAAAGTTACAAATTACGATAATTTTCGAATTATAAATAAGGATATATTACAGTTCAAGTTCCCAAACAACAGAACATATAAAATCTATGGTAATATACCTTATTATATAAGTACGGATATAGTACGAAAAATTGTCTTTGAAAGTAATGCAACAGTTAGTTACTTAATAGTCGAGGAAGGATTTGCTAAAAGGCTACTCAATACAAATCGTTCTCTAGCGTTACTTTTAATGACTGAAGTAGATATATCCATATTAAGTAAAATCCCTAAAGAATACTTTCATCCAAAACCTAAAATTAATAGTTCTTTAATTATGTTAAAAAGACACCCATCAAAAATATCACACAAAGATAAAAAAATATATAATAATTTTGTTATGAAATGGGTTAACCAAGAATACAGAGAACTATTTACTAAAAACCAGTTTAATAAAGCCTTAAGTTATGCAAAAATAAAGGATTTAAGGAACATTAACTTCGAACAATTTTTATCAGTATTTAATAGCTATAAATTGTTTAATAACTAAGTGACAAATTCCTTAGCATTTAATAAAAAGGATTGCCATCTAGGCAGTCCTTTTTTGGTATTTTCCATTCACCTAGTGTGTTCAACTTTGCTCATATATTATCATATTATTCGGACTACACTAATTTCCCTCCATTAGATTCGTTTTCTAAAGTAACACCGTCTTTTTTATATGAATTCTCAACTGCTCTACGTAAATATTCGACATCAAATCCTGCGCTTTGATAACCTTCTAAAATGATTGAGTAATAGTAACAACTCGGCTGCTCAAGTGGTCTGCCTTCATTCATAATATAGACCATCGCATTTACTGTCTTTTTATCTACTTTAACTTTCATCATTTCTTTTCTATACAGATGTGGCCATCCTTCATAACGATCAAGTGCCTTTTCGTCACTAGAGGTAATCTGCCACACAAGGACCGGAACGCTTTCTCCCTTGCATGGTTCAACCGTTGCAACAGCATGCGCGTGTGGCCCCCTAAAAACGAGTTTGTGGTCCTTTATTTCACTTGTTCCTACTACCTTTGCCGTTGGACACCTGTTTGCCATTTGCTCTAGATTTAAATTTGATCCGTAGGCAATATATAATTTCACCATCATTTCAATCCTTTCACAATTTACTTTTGAATGATCCCAGGTGGCTTAACCAACCCGGAATCTCCATGTCAACCCTGATTTTCAGGGCATCTAAAGCTAATAGAAAAGGGTTTCGCTCGTTTATCCATCCAAAATAAACTTCAGCGAAACCCTATAAACCTTATTCTATCAACACTTCAACTCTTCCTATTCATCCACCCTAGACAATAACGCCACAATTTCACAGTGGGACGAGCCACCAAGCTTGATGTCTAGCGCTTTTTTATGGGTGAGTACGTTTGCGGGAACATATCGACTAAAGGTGTACGTACGTGGGAACATATCAATGAATTTACTCAAATTCGGAACCTGAAATAGTTCTAATCAATACACAAAAAGACTCCCATTCAGCCGGGAATTTGTTGCTTCAACTTCTTTTAGATTACGTTTTTCTCGAATAATTTCATTCTAGAAAATAGAATTCCAACTGAACATCGTGTCAGTTGGATAAAATTGGGTTTATATTAATGATATTGACGTGAAAATTTATTCTTACCTTGATTTTAGAAATAACAATTACATATAATTTCTTAAGTAAATAATTTGTCAATAAACTTCATAGAGCATTTGAACTACTTAGATTATCAGACTTTTTTTCGAGATTCATGATGACGACACCAACAATAATGATCATAAGACCGAAAACGTTTAAGCCTGAGAGGATTTCATTAAAAAGAAACATTCCAACTAAAGCTGTTCCTGCAGTCCCAAGTCCAGCCCATATGCTATATGCGACACTTAGTGGAATAAACTTTAGAGAAATAATTAACAAAGTAAAAGAAATTCCAAAGCCAATGACAAGAGCAATACTAGGAATTAAATTCGTAAACCCATCAGATAGTTTAAGCATCGATGTAGCAAAAATTTCAAATAAAATGGAAGTAAATAAAATCAAATAATATTTCATACCATAATAACTCCTTTTTAAATTCTCATTAATACAACGCCAACAATCAGTAAAAGAATACCTACAGCGCCTTGTATAGTTATTTTTTCCTTAAAAATTAAAAAACCTACGAGTGCTGTTAATGCTGTTCCTGTCCCACTCCAAGCTGCATAAGCGAAACTTAACGGTATGGAAATTAATGACAATGAGAGTAAATAAAAGGCTAACGCATACCCAATAATTACCCCAAGGATCGAAAGTACTTTTTTATTGCTACTTATTGAAGTTAGTTTCATCATGCTTGTAGCAAATACTTCCGCAAGAATCGCACTTACTAAAAATACATATGCCATTTAAATCACATCTCTTTCCATTAAATCACAATAATGAAGCACTATTTTTTTCATTCTTTCTTTAAAAATATCCACATTGCTATACATGATAGAAAACCAAATTCCGTCACAAATCAAACGCAGTTCTAAAATCTTATCAGGATTTCCTTTGTCTTGATCGAATAGTTTGATCCAGTGTTCAGATTCAGATACGGATTCCCACAGTTCTTTACTCTTTCCATCTTCTAGAGAAGAAATAAAAACCGATGGAAGCAAAACATTTTCAGTATCATCTAAATAGTCAATGGTTGCTAATGCATATGCCCGTGTAAATTGATAAGCTCCAGACAGTTTAGATTTATATTTGTTAATTTTTCCCTCGAATTGTTCTATCACCATTTTATTCATATTTAATAATAATATTTCTTTACTATCAAAGTGATAGAGAACACCACCTTTTGTAATTCCAGACTTCTCGGCAAGGTACTGCATGGTTAATTTTTGGATACCTTCCTCATTTATAATCTTAGCCGCATTTGTAAGAAGTTCTTCTTTTTTACTCAACATACATCACTCCAGTTATCTATATTACTGTACTGAACGTTCAGTACAGTAATATTAGCAAATCATTTTTAAATTGTCAATTATTGATTTTATATAAAATGATACTGTTATAAAAAAATGCCTACATCTAGTAGACATTCTTGAATTATTAATATTTGTTTCGGTAATGCTCCCTAAATTCGCATATCTTCCTGACCTACTGACCAAAGGGCAATACTCTGAAACTTCCACTTGTAAGTTGTCCCTATTATCCAATCAACTAGACTATCGATATCTTGATAATAAAGAATTGAAAAGCCGATGAAAAGTTACCTCCGATTTCACAGGGTCATGCAATTAATCTATACATCAATTTCAACAATCATTTCAGACTTAAATTCAATCTCCAACTTTTCAGGATGAACTACAATTCTCTCAACCATCCGCTTAACTAGCTGCTCATCATACGTTTCTAGTTCGCATGTTTGCTCTTTTAATAACGCTGATATTTGTTCCAATCGTTCTCTTCCATTATCTTGTTCTGCAATCTCTAGTTGAAGTTGTTGTTTTTCTTCTCTACGTTTGTAAATATTATCGACAACGTCATTATAGTCTTTGTTCGAATTCGCTAGGCCGATTAAAGAATGTTGCAAGGCTTCCAGTTCTTTTTCAACTTTCACCAGTTTATCGTGTAAATGACTTGATAACGTATGTGCAATATTTTGTTCTAAGACTTTTAGAAAGTTGCTCCGATTTTTAAACAGTTCATTTATCGCTTGGATAACGGCTTGCTTTAAGTCATCTTCTCTAACAGTTCGCGCATCACAAAACACTCCTGTATTTTCAAGCCTGCTGACGCATCGCCAAACGATTGACCTCTTCCCTCGGTTATTCCAATGGACTCTTCTAAATATTTCTCCACAGTTTTCACAAAATACAATCTGAGCCAAACTGTAGTTACTGCTGTAATTTCGCCTTTGTCCATTTTTACTAATATGAGCGATTTTTCGTTTTTTCAATTCTTCTTGTACTAACATGAAAAGGTGCTTTGGTATGATAGCTTCATGATTGTTTTCTACATAATATTGTGGAACAACCCCATCGTTGTTCACTCGCTTTTTCGATAAGAAATCGACTGTATATGTTTTTTGAAGGAGTGCATCTCCCATATATTTTTCGTTCGTCAGAATTTTATGCAGTGAACTACTGTACCATTTCTTTCTTCCCGCACCTGTTAATATGCCGTCCGCTTCAAGTCCTTTTGCAATTTTATTTAAGCTAAATCCTTCCAGGTATTCTCGGTAAATTCGCTTGATGATTTCCGCCTCTTCTGGCACAATGACTAAGCGTTTATTTTCATCTTTTGTGTAGCCGAGAAATCGATTATGGTTTACTTGCACTTCGCCTTGTTGGTATCGATATTGAATACCAAGTTTTACGTTTTGGCTAAGCGACTGACTTTCTTGCTGAGCAAGTGACGCCATAATCGTCAACATCACTTCCCCTTTCGCATCCATCGAATTGATATTTTCTTTTTCAAAGAATACGGGTATATCTTGTTCTTTCAGCTTTCTTATATATTTCAAGCAATCTAACGTGTTCCTTGCAAATCGGCTAATGGACTTTGTAATGATCATATCGATTTTTCCATCCATACAATCAGCTATCATTTTATTAAACTGTTCTCGCATTTTTGTGTTCGTTCCTGTAATGCCATCGTCTGCATAAACTCCTGCAAGTTTCCACTCGGGATTAGCTTGAATGTATGACGTGTAATGTTCGATTTGCACTTCATAACTCGTTGCCTGTTCATCACTGTCAGTTGATACTCGGCAATAAGCAGCTACCCTCAGCTTTTGCTTATCACTTACTTCCCTCGTTCTTCTTGGTCTTGCCGGGATGACTGTAACATTTCTTGAACTTTCCATACTCTAGGTCACCACACTTTCTATTAAACTGTAAACATATTCTGCTTGTTTATATGGGTTGTCATGTTTGATATCGATAGATGGTAAAGTGAATGTGGGAATTTCAAACGGGGTTTCTTCTTGTTTTTTATTTAGTCTTCCTAATTTTTTTGCCCGTTTATATCTTTCTATCTTCACTTTTTCAAATAATTCTTTTGATATTAAGGTAGGAAAAATATCCGTTCCTAAGTATCTTTCATCCGTTAATATTCGGGTAATACCGCCATGATTTCGCTTTATTCCCGCTTCCTTAGCGGCATTTGCTAATGACAATCCTGATAAATACGCTTGAAAAAGATGCTGCAGTTGTTTCAGCTCTTCTTTATTTATGACTACTTTACCGTTTTCAATTTGATAGCCAAATGGTGTATGTGCCATCACCTATTCACCTCTTCCTTTAGCAACAAGCCACTTTTTAATAAAAAACCTATTTTTGTTGACGAGTGTATATAAACCTTTTCAATATATTCGTTAAATATCGTTTCTTCAAATGATGCAACCTTCTGCTGTTTATTGGTGAAACTCATCAGTCTTTTCAGTTCGTAGACTTGTTCTTCTTCGTTGCGAATAAGTCGTAGCAACCGTTCTTTATCCTCCAACAACTCATTAATTTGGTTGTCCATTTTCGCCCGTTGTTCTTCATACAATTTCTGTTCTAAAAACTTATCATCCATTAGCTTTTTCAACATTTGACTCTTCGCATAGCACTCAGTCAATTGCAATTCAATATGATCGAGCTGTTCTTCTGTATCATGTTTAAAGCCATTTTTCATTGTTTCAAAAAGTGGATGTAGTATTTCTTTTCGAGCAAAAACGAGTTTGTTCATCATTGTAATAAAAGCTTGATGAATGCGTTCTTCCTTAATGAAAAGCATCGAACATTCATCTCTGTTTTTAATGTGTGTTGAACAGCACCAAGCAATATATTTTCTATGCGTAGAAGTGTGAATTCTCCTTTTAAATGTATCGCCACATTCCGCGCATTCAATTTTCCCTGAAAAAGGATAACGGTTTAAATACTTTCTACTTCCAGCAGCTACATTCTTTTGGCTTGCTTGATATTCTAGCATTCGATTAGCCGCTTCAAAATCAGTATGTGTGATGATTGCTTCATGATGATTTTCAATTAAGTATTGATCCAGTTCACCTTGATTTACTTTTCGATTAAAATGCTCATCAGTAAAAGTCTTTTGAAGTAGCACATCTCCAGTGTATTTTTCGTTCTTAACAATTCCACGTATCGTAGAACCTGTCCAATTGCCATTTCGTTTTGTTGGAATTCCTTCTTCATTTAACTGCCTGGCAATTCTTTCCGTTCCTATTCCTTCTAGTACACTGTTAAAAATCCGCTTGACGACCTGTGCTTGTTCTTCATTTACAATTACTTGTTCATCGATATAATCGTAACCGTATGGCGGGTACGATAACTTGTAAATCCCTCGTTTAAATCTTTGTCTAATCGACCATTTACTGTTTTCGGAAAGTGACACTGATTCATTTTCTGCAAGGCTACTTAAGATTGAAAGCATGATTTCACTTTCCATCGAATTTGTATTGATGTCTTCTTTTTCAAAATAAATGTGTACACCTAAGTTCATCAATTTTCTGACTAACTCCAAGCAGTCAATTGTGTTTCTCGCAAACCGACTAATAGATTTTGTTAAAATGAGGTCAATCTTTCCTTTTTCACAATCAGATATTAAGCGAAGCAATTCTGGCCGTCTATCCTTTTGGTCCCTGTTATGCCTTCATCATTATAAATGTCGACAAGTCGCCATTCATCATTCTTTTCAATCAAAGTTTTGTAGTGTCGTCTTTGAGCCTCTAGGCTAAACAGCTGATCCTCATTTGATGTTGACACTTGTATATATGAGGCTACCTTTTGTTTCGGATTTACTGATGAATATTTTGACATATCAAGTGTTGTTATCTTTCTCATCCACTCACTCCCTTTCTTGTACGTGACATATTTGCGTTAGAACACTGTTAAATCAAGATTTGTCGCACATTAAAGGACCTAATAATGTATTGAATTTTTGACGAATTAATTTACTTATTTGATCGAATTCTTCCTGAGAAATAAGCTCCTCTTCACGTAGTTTCATAAGCATTTTTTCAGCAAGATGAAAATGAAGTTCATTAATAGTTGATATGTAATTGAAGTTCTAGATATAATGAAAGTAGATTATTCAGCAAACGGTCAATTTTATTGGAGGGATGATTGAAATGTTTAATTTAAATAATGCTAAACTAGAGAAATTGGATATTGAAGAACAAGAATATCAAATTGAACA
>NZ_KV802776.1:52665-115142 GCF_001810835.1 Nosocomiicoccus sp. HMSC067E10
AACAAGAATATCAAATTGAACAAGATGAATTAAATATTGAAAGGCAAAATATTTAATCGTTTTTAAAAGGTTGGTTTTTAACACCCTTTTTAAAAATTACAAATAAATTTCTTTTGAAATTTTATAAAAAGGCTCAAAGAGAGAATTGTTTGAAGTGTTATAATTAAATTAAATAATTCCACAATCGGGCGCGATTGTGGAAGATTAAATAGTCATTTAAGTTACAACCGAAGAGTTTAACTGCTCCTCGGTTGTTTTTATTTACTCATATTTCACAAACACATCTTTAAATCCAGCTTTCATTACTTTTAATTGTTGCTTACCCACATTTTTAACACTTCAACCTTTTACTTTTCCACCCTTGACAACAGCGCCACCAACTCCACATGCACTGTATGCGGAAATAGATCTACAGGTTGTACGATTTTTAGTTCATAGCCAAAATCTCTGAGCCATGTGATGTCTTTTGCGAATGTTTCTGGGTTACATGAAACGTATACTACTCTATCTGTTTGAAGGCGTCCGATTCTACGCATTACTTTTCCACCTGCACCTGATCTTGGTGGATCGAGCATAATGACATCTGGTCTACCCCAGTTTTCTAGCACTTCGTCGATACCGCGTCTAGCGTCTTTTGCGAGGAAGTATGTATTCGCTATATCATTTTCTTCAGCGTTTTGTTTTGCTGATTCTATAGAACTCTCGACAATTTCAATTCCAGCGAGTCTTTTAACACGCGTTGCAAATGGTAATGAGAACGTTCCTACTCCGCAAAATAAGTCAATCATCGACTGATCTTTCGTCGGTTTCACGAAGTCTATCGCGAGGTCTACTAATTTTTCTGCTTGTCTTGGATTTGTTTGGAAAAACGTATCAAACCATAGACGGTAATTAAACCCGTACATTTCGTCATGAATATAATCTCTACCATGAAGAACAACTGTACGTTCTGATTGCGTCATATCTGCTAAATCCGTATTTTTTGACCACGTAATACTCTCGATATTTTCTATTTCAGATACTAACGTTTTTAATAGTTTATTAATTTCTTCTTCATATGGTTCTGGATCATCTGCAGCAAATATCGCACACATGACTTCACCTGTATGTTGAGATTCACGCACCATTAAGTAACGTAAAATTCCTTCTTTTGTATCTTTGTTGTACGTTTTAATACCACTTTGCTTCGTCCACTCTGAGACTAAATTCATCACTTTTTCAGTCTCACTACCAGCAATTAAACATGAATCAAGGTCTATAATATTTCTAAAGTTATCCATTTCATGGAGACCTAGTTCACCGTTACTACCGAACGTAAACTCCATTTTGTTACGATAACGCCACATATTTTCTGCACCGATAATTGGACGAATCACTGAAGGATCGAAACCATTGTTTTCGATGTGCATTTTAACCGCATTTTCTTTTACTTTTAGTTGCGCATTATAATCAAAATGTTGCCACTGACATCCACCACAAATATCAAAATATTTACACGGTGCGTCGATACGGTTGTCATCTTTTTTTAAAATTTCAATTGGATGCGTAAACGCACTTTTACGGTTCATAGCATTTGGTACTTCAACACGGACTACTTCTCCAGGAATAGTGAGAGGGATTGTTAAACGTAAATTCTTACCTTTACCCTCCCAATCATCTCTTCGATACTTAGTAACTCCTTGACCTTTTTTATTAAAACTTTTTATTGTCACATCATATGTACGTGACTTTGACATAATCTTCACCTTCTACATTTCTTCTTTAGTTTCTAGACTAATTAAAGTAATAGACATTACCGTCTCCATCATAATTATCTGAATTAATTGTTTACATTACCTCTTCAATTAAATTATAAATTGTACCAATAACCTGAGCAAAATCTATTCCTTTAGCATATGGGTTTTTATTCTGATATCTACTCCATCTATCCCTAATTGATTCATTATTTTTTATAAGATTTATAATTTCAATAGCTCTATCTTTGGAAATATTTGTTTTTCTATATTTAAAAGTAAGTGATACAGCTCTTTTCAAATCTTCAAAATTTATTTTTTCTATTTGTGTGCTAAAAATTGTATAAACATCATAATAGTCCTTACTCCTACTATTATTTTCAGCTCTAGTTAATATCGTATGGAGTTTTTCCGACAAAACAGACTCAATTGGATAACATTTAAGGTCATATCTATCTCCTAAGATTGTCTGATATTCCTCATCAACTGGACTAGGATAAACTGAATCTCCTGTTGCAATATCTACAGCAAAAGGAATCCTTATGTTTGATAGATGGCCAATTAATTTAAATCTATGTCCACCATATTCATCATCAGAGCGTATTCTTTCACCATGCCCGTCAATTTCAAACCAAACGTCTGATTGATTAATTTCTGAAATTATTGATATTAAAATAGATTTAATATTGTCAGAGTCGATGTTAATTCCCTTTGCTAAAAAGTCTATATCTTGAGTAGCTCTATTTTGAACTCCTAACTTATATGTCAGTAGAATACCTCCCTTAAGCATGAAATTATCTTTATACTTACTTTGTGACAAAAGTTTTAGGAATTCATCAAAGAAAAATTGATTTAGCGCTAAATTATAGTTAATCTTTAATTCCATAGCTTTATTTCTAATTTTTGCAGTTATACTATCTTTATTCATATACAATAACCTCTAAAATATTTTCAATCTGTTCGGATATTCCAAATATATTCGCATATTTTCTTAATTTCCATATATCTTTACTATCTCTCTTCAGATAAAAATTCCAAGCTTTTGAAAATATTTCAGGATCTTGATTTTTTCGATCTCTAACAATATCACAAAGTGTTCTTTCCATATCATATACCGAAACTATATTACCTATCTCCGTTTTAACCTCAGTAATTCCCACTTCGTACCATTCTTTTTTTACATGATGAGGTATAACCATATCTTTTACTCTCCAAGTATTATATCCCTGATATACCGTAACCTCGTTAGTAAAAGGTAGTCTTTCCGTCAGACCATGTAAATAAAGCGCGGTTTGATAAGAATAAATGCATACCTTATGTTGAAGTTGGAAAATATATAGTTCATCATAATTATCATAGGAAGGATGAAGATAAACACCTCTTGCTACTCTTTCAAGTTCACCATTTCGAACCATATCTGTAAGATACCAAGAATCTATACTTTTTTCTGTAGCTTCTGATGCTGTAATTATTCCATTATTTTTTTTAATAATATTATTTATTTTTTTCTTGTTCATAAAAAAACTTCCTTTTGTGCTTTATTATATATAAAACAAAGCACAAAAGGAAGTAATAAATAGAAATCATATCAATTCAAATTTAATCATTTTTCCTTGTCAGTGGCACTAGAGCCTCCACATGATACGTCTTTGAAAACATATTGTACGGTGTGACTGGTCCTATTGTATATTTTTCACTTAATATTTTTAAATCACGTCCGAGTGTTGCTGGATTACATGAGATATACACGATTCTCTCTGGTTCCACTTGTAAAACCGTATCTAAAAATGCACGGTCGCACCCTTTTCTCGGAGGATCGATAAATAATGCATCGATATGTTTTTCGTTTACAATCTCTTTAATTTTCTCTTCAGCTTTACCTAATACATACGTCGCATTTTTTATGTCGTTTAACTTTGCATTGTCTCTTGCGTCCTCGACTGCACTTTCGACGACTTCTACACCAATTACTTCATCCACTTTGTCTGCTAATAATTGACCGATCGTACCAATACCTGAATACGCATCGATGACGACGTCTGTTTTTGTTAGTGCAGCCCGTTCGATTGCTTCACTATACATCTTTTCTGTAATTTCATGATTTACTTGATAAAACGATAAGTCTTTCACTTTAAATTGTTTATTTAATAACTCATCCACTATATATGACTTACCGTATCGTACGACTGAGTTGTAACTCGTGACGAGATTTGTTCTTTCAGTGTGAATGTTTTGAATGACACTTGTAATTCTAGCGTCTTGAACGAGTTCATCGACTAATGGTTTAAATGTATATGATTTACCATTCGTAACAAACACGATTTGTATTTCACTGTCATCGTGATTAGAACGGATGATTAAGTGCCTTAAAAACCCAGTATGTTTCTCTTCATTGTAAATTGAAATGTCGTATTTTACTATCAGTTTTCTTAACACTTCGATGATCTCGTTATGACTTCTTTTTTGAATCATACAATGATCGATATCGACGACGTCTTTACCATTTTTTTGAAATTGACCGATGACCACTTTACCACGCTGTTCTCTCACTGCAAACACTGTTTTATTTCGGTAATAATATAGTTCGTCAAGTTCAACTGTATCGTTCACTTCTATATCTTTAATATGACGTCTTAACGTATTTAAAACCGCTTCTTTTTTAAAGTCTCGTTCCTCGGTTTCATTCATATGTTGAACGTGGCATCCACCACAGATGTCATAATATTTACACGGTGGATTTACACGATTTTCACTTCTCGATAAAACATCTACTACTTTCCCCTGACTAAACTTATTACCAGTCTGAGTGAGTGTATATGTAATTGTTTCATTTCTTATAGCGCCATCTATAAACGCGAGGTGATTTTCTTTTACAACACCTCTACCGTCATGTGTATATCCTGACACTTTACTTTTATATGTATTGTCCATGTGATCCCCTGTTTTCTCTTTTAAAAATAGATGAAATTAATTATAATATTTATATTAAGATTTGGGAGGGTATGTTGTGAGAGCGAGTGGTTTGATGTTATGGGTTCTATTTGCATATATTCTTTTTACTGCATTTGAACTTGGCTTACCAGCAATCATTATGACTGGTGTCTCATTTTTTATTGCGTTAAATTTTACCCTCGTAAGAAATACGCATATTGAAGCATTTAACGAAAAACATAAAACGACGTTCGATGAAGAAATCGAGTCGATTAAAAATGAACAAAAAAACGAAGAATAACCAAAGCGGTTATTCTTTTTTAATTCTTACTTTAATGGCTTGTTGTAAATTTTTAAAATGTGCAGGTAACACACCACCGAGTTCTCCGTCTAAATTTAACTGTACTTCTTCGAAACTCGAGACATATAACTCTCTTGATTTAAAGTATTTTACTTTATCGTGCTTTAAATGCTCCCCACGCATCGCAAGCGTTAAAACGTGTGCAAGCTCTGCTAAATTGACCTCTTCTAATATTAAAACCGAAAAATATCCGTCGTCTAACTCAGCATCTGGTACGAGTTGTTCAAATCCGCCAATCGAGTTTGTTAAACCGATTAAAAACAACATAACACGTCCTGTGTAAACATCATCATCGTGTTCAATTCGTATTGGGAATGATGTAATTTGCGGGATAAGTTCAATTCCTTTTACGTAATATGCAAGAGATCCGATAACTGCCTTTAAGCGACTCGGTGCTTCGTAAGACACCTCTGTAATCTTACCGCCCCCACCGATATTCATAAAGTATTTACCGTTCATTAGACCGAGGTCTATCGCAAATGGTTCACCTTCAATAATATAGTCGAGCGCTTCAAAAATATCACTCGGTATACCTAGCGCTCGTGTAAAATCATTTACTGTCCCCATTGGGATAATCCCAAACTCAGGTGGTGTATCATGCTGAAGTAGGCCGTTAATGACTTCATTTACCGTACCGTCTCCACCAACCGCAATGACTAAATCAAACTCGAGTTCACATGCACGTTTCGCAGCAACAATCGCATCACCAATACCAGTCGTTCTATGTGCACTCGCAATGTACCCTGCACGCTCTAAACGTTCGAGAATTTGAGGAAGTTGTTGCTCAAACACTTCTCGCCCTGCCGTCGGATTATATATAATACGTGCTGTTTTCATAAGCTATCACCTACGCATATTTGATCGTACTAACAATATTTGCTCATGTTAATGAAAAATATTTTTAAATATGGTATTATCTAATCTAGATAATTGTATCATATATAATATAGACATTAAAAAATTACGAGGAGATTTGATGAAAAAACTAATTATTGTCCTACTTTCACTAGTATTTTTATTTTTATTATACTTAAATTTTTTACACGAAAATAAGAGTAACGTAGATAATAATAACAATACTAGTCAAGTAGAAAATTCCAGTAACAGCGATAACCAAAAAGATAAAAACGATCACACGAACAAAGAAGATGATGGAAAAGAAGAAGCTTCTACATCAGAAAATAATGTTTCAAGTGAACCACTTATATTTAATGAAGATGTCATCCAAGAAAAGTATGATGCAAACATTCAAAACAACGAACCGTTAACGGTCGATGTTGTATTACCGACGTATTATAGCGATGCATTCATGAACGATTTAAAAGAAGCATTTAACAATACGACGATTGAATTTAATCGTATCGATATTGATGTAAATTCTGGTCAACTTGCACAGTTAAACATTAATGACAGTGCTGATGTCGTTCTATTAAGCGCACTCCAAATTCAAGACTATAACGAAGAGGTCCTTCCAAGTCACGACTTACCGAACGTATTACGTATGTATATGTCGCTACTTGAAGCAAATAAGACAGCTGTCATTTTAAGTGAACCAAACGCACATGCACATGTTAACTTACAAAATGTATTAGAAGATGATCAAACATTTATGAGAGAGAACGATTACTTCTACGTTGATAATAGTAGAATAGAGCTCGATGACATGTTTGATTACGATCAAAACGTATTAACTCGTGAAGCAGAAAAAGAAGTTGCTAAAAACATTAGAGACTTCTTCTTACAATAATAAAAGACTTTGCACCTTAATTATAGGTGCAAAGTCTTTTTTAATATTATCTCTTATTAATTTCTTCTAAAAGAATCTTATTAACCATTTGTGGGTTTGCTTGTCCACGTGATTTTTTCATAATTTGTCCAACTAAGAATCCAATCGCACGGTCTTTACCATCTTTAAAGTCAGCGATTGATTGTGGGTTCTCATTAAGAACTTCTTCAACCATTTCACCAAGTACTGCTGGGTCTGAAATTTGCTCCATACCGAGCTTTTTAGCTGTTGCTTTAGCTTCTCCACCGTTTTTAATTAGTTCAGAGAATAATTTTTTCGCTTGTTTACCTGAAATTGTGCCGTCTTCAATAAGTCCGATCATTTCAGCTAAGTTTTTCGGTGTGATTTCTGTGTCGTGAAGTTCTACTTGTTGTTTGTTTAAGTACTCGTTCACACTAGTCATGATCCAATTTGATGCAAGTTTTGGATCAGCTTTATGAGTTTCGACCATCTCGTTAAAGAAGTCTGAGTGTTCTTTTGTGAGTGTTAAAATATCTGCATCATATTCTGGTAAACCGTACTCTTCTAAGTAACGTGTTTTTAACGCGTCTGGGAGTACTGGAATACTTGCTTTAACAGATTCTCTCCATTCGTCACTAATTCTGACCGGACCTAAGTCTGGATCTCTAAAGTAACGATAGTCATCTGCAGTTTCTTTAACACGCATTAAAATAGTTTCGCCAGTTTTTTCGTCAAAACGTCTCGTTTCTTGTTTGATTTCTCCACCTGACATTAGGACTTGTTGTTGGCGTTTTTCTTCGAATTCTAAACCTTTACGTACGTGGTTAAATGAGTTTAAGTTCTTTAACTCTGTTTTCGTACCGAATTCATCTTGTCCGTATGGACGAATTGAGATGTTCGCATCCGCACGTAATGATCCTTCTTCCATTTTAACGTCAGAAACACCTGTATATTGGATGATCGATTTTAGTTTTTCTAAATATTTGTATGCCTCTTCAGGTGTACGAATATCTGGTTCAGATACGATTTCTACAAGTGCTGAACCATGACGGTTTAAGTCGACGAGTGAATGGTCGTCTTTATGGACTGATTTACCAGCATCCGCTTCTAAGTGTAGACGCGTGATACCGATTTTTTTCTTTTTACCATCCACTTCAATTTCGATATGTCCGTGCTGACCGATTGGTTCTTTATCCTGCGTAATTTGGTACGCACTCGGGTTATCTGGATAGAAGTAATGCTTTCTGTCAAATCGAGTAACAGATGGAATTTCCATATTTAAAGCAAGAGCTGCTTTCATTGCGTACTCGATTGCTGTTTTGTTAACGACTGGTAACGCACCAGGATGTGCAAGTTCCATAACAGAAAGGTTTGTATTTGGTTCTGCACCAAAGTGTGAAGGTGCACCTGAGAATACTTTTGATTTTGTATTTAACTCGACGTGTACTTCGAGTCCGATTACTGTTTCAAAATGCATTTATTTAACCTCCAATGTGAGATTTTTTAATTCATCGTGAAGATTAAATTGTTGTTCGAATTTATACGCTGCATTGTAAATCTTACTTTCTTCGTAGTGATTTCCAATGATTTGTAATCCGATTGGACGATTATCTTCAGTTAAGCCACACGGTACTGATAATGCTGGTAATCCTGTTAAGTTTGCAGGGATTGTTAAGATGTCTGTCATCCATACATTCTCGTCTGGTTTACCAAATTCATGTGCTGGTGCAGCTGTTGTTGGTGTTAATATGAGATCGAATTTCGATAAAACTTCCGCAAATTCTTCCATTACTAATCGGCGTACTTTTTGCGCTTGTTCGAAGTAATCTTCAAAATGACCTGCTTGTAACATATACGTACCTAAAATGATACGGCGTTTTACTTCGTCACCGAAACCTTCTCCACGTGTTTTCTTATATAAGTCTTCTAAGTTTTCTGCTTCAGCACGGTAACCGTAACGAATTCCGTCAAAGCGTGCTAAGTTAGAAAATGCTTCACTTGAACTTACGATTTCATAAATTGAAATGACTTTGTCTAAATGATCGATACTGACTTCTTCAACTTCAGCACCGAGTGATTTAAACGTTTCAACTGCTTTTTCAATGCTTTCACGTACTTCAGCGTTAACATCTTCTGTCATTAATTCTTTAACGACTGCGATTTTCATACCCTTAATATCGTTATCGATGTTTGTTAAGAAATCCGCTTCTTTGTCCGCAGTTGTACCGTCAAACTCATCGAGTCCACTTAAAACGTTTAAAAGTATCGCATTATCTTTTACCGTCTTTGTAATTGGGCCAATTGTGTCAAATGATGAACCGAATGCAATGCCACCAAAACGTGATACTCTTCCATACGTTGGTTTCATACCAACGACACCGTTAAAGCTTGCAGGTTGACGAATTGATCCACCAGTATCAGTTCCGAGCGCTGCTGGCACAAATCCTGCCGCAACTGCAGCTGCAGAGCCACCTGAAGATCCACCTGGAACGAGTGTTGTGCTCCAAGCATTTGTCGTCTTTTTATAATAGGACGTTTCAGTTGTTGATCCCATCGCAAACTCGTCTAAGTTAATTTTACCGAGACTAATTGTTTCTGCGTCTTTTAACTTTTTAACGACCGTCGCGTCGTTAATTGGTGTAAAGTTTTCAAGCATTTTAGATGCTGCTGTTGTCGTGATCCCTTTTGTTAAAATGTTATCTTTAATACCGACCGGTAATCCAAATAGTTCACCTGTCATTTCATCTTTTGCTTGCAATTCATCAAGATGCTTTGCTTCTTTTAATGCGTCTTCTTTCGTTAATTTGATGAATGACTGAACGCTATTATCATGCGCTTCAATATGTTTATATAATCCTTCAACGACTTCTGAAGGTGTGAGTTCTTTTTGCTTAATTTTTGATACGATTTCTTCAACCGTTAAATGATGAATGTTAGTCACCAATGTCCCTCCTAGGAAATCATTTTTGGTACTTTAAATTGTCCGTCTTCTGTTGATTCTGAGTTTAATAACGCGTCTTCAATCGACACTTGATTGTTTGGATCGTCTTCACGTACGACGTCATAAATCTCTAACGCATGTGTTGCTGGTTCAACGTCAGATAAGTCCATGTTTTTTAAATCCTCTGCACGTTGTACGATGTCTGTAATAGACTCGGCATAACGCGTTGCTTCATCTTCAGTTAATGCAACTTTCGCAACGTCTGCCATCTTTAGTACTTCTTCTTTTGATACTGTTGGCATAAATATCCTCCTTTTTAAAACACGTATTATTTTATCAAAATATACGTTTCAATTCTATTGTTTGTTATTCTGTAATATAAAGTTCCGTATTCTCTTCACCGTCAGACGTAATAATCGAATACACTTTTGACTTATCTTGAATCTTTGCTTGAACTTTTGTGCCTTTAAAATGTTTTTCGACAAGTTCATACACGAATTGGCTTAAGCCGACCATTTCACCACGTGACTCGTATTCAAATGGTATTTCAATCGATAACTCGTCGAGTTTACCGTCACGAATCACACCACGTCCGACACTTGTAGAAAATGATTTAAAGTAACTTTCGAGTTCACGGTTAAATGCGCGGTATTCGCTGTTCACGTCTTCTGGTACTGATTCATTATTTGACGGTAGTAAAACGTTCTGTTCATCGATTGTTTCAAACTTAGGAATTTCTTTTGCACCTGGTTCAACAACCGCGTAGGATACGAAGTTACCAGGTATAATATCCGTTCCTTTTGATTGGATAAAGATCGCAAATACGACTTTTTTATCGACATAATCACTGTTTTCTCGAAGTCTCTCTAAAATTTCACGCGCCATATCTTCGCCCTCTTTTTGAACGACTTCTAAATCTAAATCTTTTTGATATGTCGTACCATACTGCTCTTTTTGATATAAGTACTCACTGTTCATTGCAAGACCGAACGTAATCCCTTCGAACGTCTGATTACCTTCTTCGTCAATTTTTAAGTAGTCTTGCTCAAGTATATGAGATAAGTAAAGTGGCGCGTTCTCTGCAAGTTTTTCTGGATCTTCTTCTCCGTTGTTTGATGGGTTTAACCCTAAGTTACTAAACGCACCTGTCCTTTTAAGTGTTGCCTCATCCATCTCATCGATTTGTTCTTTCGTATATTGACGTTTTAAATACTCTCGAGTCATTTTCTCAGACATAATTTGTCCTTCGCGAAACACGTATTCATCTGTTGGAAAGAATCTTTTCGACTGCTCAAAAAGGCCTTTTTCAAATGCTTCCATGTTATACGTTGAAACCATGTTAGAACTTGTTAACCCGCGTGCTGGAGAGAGTTCGTATGGTAAGACAGATTGGTAATAATCGCTTGAAATACTCTGTGTGACACTATCTTGTACATCTTCATTTCGTACAGTTTGAACGTTATTGTTATTTTCATCGTTATTTTCTGACGCATTCTCAACGTCGACAGACGTATTCGAACATGCCGTTAATATCGCTGTACCAAACAACGTACTCATTACAAGTTTTTTCATTTGCTATTCGCCCAACCTTTCGAGTAAATCCGCTTCACTCCATACAGTAATTTCTAACTCTCTCGCACGGTCTAATTTAGACCCCGCATCACTTCCAGCGACGACGACATCTGTGTTTTTAGACACACTACCTGTCACTTTCCCGCCATTTAACTCAATTTTTTCTTTCGCTTCCTTACGTGTTAACTCTTCGAGTTTACCTGTTAACACAAACGTCATCCCGTCAAACTGTGTACTCTCTTGCTCTTCAACCTCTTCAGTCATATTTAAACCTGCTGATTTTAGTTTTTCTATAAGATGAATAAAATCTTCGTTTGACGTATACGTTACAACAGAATCTGCGATCACTTCACCGATTTCAGGAACTTCCATCAACTCGTCTTTTTCAGCAGATAAAATATTATCCATCGTTATAAATCTCTCAGCAATTAAACGTGATGCTTTTTGGCCGAGAAAACGAATACCAAGACCAAATAATAACTTTTGAAGTGGTGCTTCTTTACTCGCTTCGATTGCGTTTAAGAGGTTCTCAGCTTTTTTATCTCCCACACGGTCTAACTCTATAAGTTCCTCTTTTTTAAGTGTGTATAGATCTGCAACGTCTGAAATGAGTTTCGCATCGTATAACTGATGAACAAATTTCTCACCGAGTCCGTCGATATTCATTGCCCCTCGAGAAGCAAAGTGAATAATATCTTCTACGATTTGAGCCGGACATTTCGGGTTAATACAACGAATCGCAACTTCTTCGTCTAACTTAACCGCTTCATGACCACATGACGGGCACTGTGTCGGTGCTTTATACACTTCTTGGTTTGTACGTTCTTCGTACACGACACGCACAACTTCCGGGATAATATCTCCGGCTTTATGGATAATTACCGTGTCGTTAATACGAATATCTTTTTCCTCGATTAGCTCATGATTATGAAGTGACGCACGTGCAACAGTCGTCCCAGCGACACGAACCGGTTCTAAAATTGCCGTCGGTGTAATGACACCTGTACGACCGACTGTCAGTTCAATGTCTATAATTTTCGTTTTTGCTTCTTCAGCTGGAAACTTATACGCAATTGCCCATTTTGGCGAGCGGACAGTATAACCAATTTCTTCTTGTAGGTCTATGTTGTTCACTTTAATAACAATTCCGTCGATTTCATACGGTAACTCATTACGGTGCTCTTGCCAGTAGTTGACGTATTCAATCACCCCGTCGATATCTTCTTTCACTGCGCGTTCTTTGTTTGTTTTAAATCCTAACTTATCGAGCTGATCGAGCGCCTCACTTTGAGACGTTACCCCTAATATGTCCGCGCGTGGTGTCCCGTATAAAAATATAGATAAATTACGTTCACTCGTCAGTTTCGTATTGAGTTGACGTAAACTACCTGCTGCAGCGTTTCTCGGATTTTGGAATACTTGTTCATTATTTTCTTCGCGACGTTTATTTAACGTTTCAAATGCTTTTTTTGGCATATACGCTTCACCGCGTACTTCAAATTGTGCATTTAAATCTGTTGACAGTGGAATCGCTCGAATCGTTCTTAAGTTATCAGTAATATTTTCACCAACAGTACCGTCGCCACGTGTGGCACCTTGAGAGAATTTACCGTCTTGATATAAAAGCGATACTGCAAGACCGTCGATTTTTAATTCACACATATACTCTACTTTTCCGACTGCGCGTTCTACTCTATCGTTAAATGCACGTAAATCTGCTTCGTTAAACGCATTAGATAAAGATAACATCGGCGTCTCATGCGTGACTTTTTCAAACTTATCAAGCACCACTCCTCCGACTCTAGAAGTTGGAGACGTGTCACTTTTTAACTCAGGATATTGTTCTTCAAGATGAAGTAACTCATGGAATAATTTGTCATACGTTTCGTCTGGAACCGAAGGGTGATCTAAAACATGATATTCATAATTGTACTGCGTCAGAAGTTTTTCTAATTCTCGCATGCGTTTTTCCATTTGTTATCACTCTTTCTTTTCAATTGGTGCGAATTTCGCAAGTAAACGTTTCGGACCAACTTTTGAAAATACGATATCGAGCTCCTCACTGTCACCTGACCCGTTAATTGCTGTAATCATACCGTCACCAAACGTTTTGTGTGTCACTTTATCGCCAACGTTAAATGTTACACCACTATTATCTGTAAACACTTGGCTTTTACTACGTGGACGTTTTTTACTGCTACTACTACGTCCGTCGTAAACAGAAATGAGTGATTCACCTTCAACTAAATCTGCTGGTATTTCTGACCAGAATTGGCTTTCCATTGCGTTATTTGTGCGACCAAATATTGTACGTGACGTCGCACGTGAAATGATTAAGCGCTCCATCGCACGTGTGATCGCAACGTACATGAGTCTGCGCTCTTCTTCGAGTTCTTCTTCAGTATCCATCGATCTATATGAAGGAAATAGCCCTTCCTCAAGACCAACAATGAAAATCACTTTAAACTCGAGTCCTTTAGAGGCGTGGATTGTCATAAGTGTGACAGCATCTGTATCGTCAACACTATCTTGATCACTAACGAGTGCCATATCACTTAAAAAGTCAAAGAGCAGTTCGTCTCCAATCGTATGTGTTTCGTCAAATTCTTTCGTTACTGTTTTAAACTCTTCTAAGTTTTCTATTCGTGAATTACTTTCAAGTGTGTTTTCACGGATAAGCATATTTAAATATCCAGTGTCGTGGAGTATTTCATCGACTAAGTCTGTAATCGACATAAACTTAGACTTTTCTTTTAAGTTTTCAAGTACACTTAATAATTGTGCTAAGTTTTCAGCGTTTTTCTTTGATAGACCGATGAAATCCGCGTCTTTAATTGCGTCGTATATGCTCGAATTTAACGCGTTCGCGTGTTGCTTTAACGTGTCGATCGTCTTCGGTCCGATTCCACGCTTTGGTGTATTAATAATACGTTCCATTGCGATATCATCGTGGATATTTAAAACGACTTTCATATAACTCATTAAGTCTTTAATTTCTTTACGTTGATAGAACTTCATACCACCAACCATATTATATGGTAGGGATGATTTTACGAGTGCATCTTCGATTGCACGTGACTGTGAGTTTGCGCGGTATAATACAGCCATGTCGTTAAATCTGTATCCTTCATTTTTGAGTTTTTGAATCTGTTTAACGACACGCTGGCCTTCTTCTCGTTCGTTTTGAGAGACGATTGATGTAATTTTTTCACCTTTACCACGACTTGTCACTAAATTTTTCGGTACGCGGCTCGTATTGTTTTCGATGACGTTATTCGCTGCGTCTAATATACGCTGATGCGAGCGGTAGTTTTCTTCGAGTAAAATCGTCTTTACGTTATCGTAGTCTTTTTCGAAGTTTAAAATATTCATAATATCTGCACCGCGGAATTTGTAAATTGACTGATCGCTATCCCCAACGACGCAAATATTTTCATATTTTTGACTAAGCATATAGACGAGCTGATATTGTGCATGGTTCGTATCTTGATATTCATCGACATGAATATATTGAAATTTTGTTTGGTAATAATTTAAGATTGCTTCATCTTTTTGAAACAGTTGTATCGTCAGCATAATTAAATCGTCAAAATCTAGCGCACTGTTACGATATAAAATTTCTTGGTATGACGTATATATATCCGCATTTAGTTTTTCTCTAAAATCATATGCGTTTTCTTTCGCTTCTTTTTCAGTAATTAATGCGTTTTTAAAGTTTGAAATAGCATTTAAAAACTGGCGGGGTGGATATTGTTTTTGGTCTATATTCATCGATTTTAAAACATCTTTTACGACATTGAGCTGATCTGTCGTGTCTAAGATTGAAAAACTTCTATCGTAGCCGAGTTTATCGATATCTCGTCTTAAAATTCTAACGCACATCGCGTGGAACGTTGAAATCCACATTTTAGATGTGTCGTCGTCGATTAGTTTGTCGACACGCTCTTTCATTTCTTTCGCTGCTTTATTTGTAAATGTGATCGCTAAAATGTTATAGCTTGGCACATCTTTTTCTTCAATTAAATATGCGATACGATGCGTTAACACACGTGTTTTTCCACTTCCAGCTCCAGCCATAACGAGGACAGGGCCTTCTGTTGTCGTAATTGCTTCATATTGCGCTCGGTTCATTAAAGATAAATCCATTACTCTACCTCATTTGTCGTTTTTAATGCTTGAGTAAAGTCATCGTAAATTGAATTTCCGACGACTAACGTATTTGCGAAAGGTTTTCTTTCTTTAAACTCTTCACGATTTTTAATTCCACCACCGTAAATAAGATGGCTATAGTTAAGTTGTGAATGTATATGTTTTAAAATGTCTACATCGATGAGTGTCCCACTGCATTCGATGTATAAATACTTTGACTCATATAGCTTATCAATCATATTTACAAGGCTTGTAAGTGTTTCTTCATCGGGTAAATAGCACTCCGCCTTGTTAAACGCTTTACACTCTTCATTTAAAATTATATATGGCAATATCGAGACTTCGTCGTAATCGATAATATCGTGAAACTCATGTAACGCTTCGACGAGTAGTCCGTTATGATATTTAATGTTCGTCGTATTAAACACAACGGGGATGAAATAATGATCGAATCCACCGATGACAGATTCAGTGTTTGATATTTCAAGTGCGAGTGGAATACTATAACGTCTCACGCGTGCGAGTAAATCTAAAACGTTGTCTTCAGTGACATTATCTGTTCCTCCGACGACGATTAAATCTGTTTTACTTTCAGCTAACCGTTCTAAATGCTCATCGCTAATCTCTTTCGCTGGATCTAATTTAAATATATGTTTTACGTCGCTTAACATTCGTTTCCTCCATAAAATCAATATTATAATTATAGCATTTTTTTACTATGCATTCTAAACGTACGATAGTCATCCACGAAAAAAACCTAGACAATGTCTAGGTTTATTCTTCTAATCCGACACGTTCAAATATACGGTCTACTGATTGTAAATAATGTCTGTTATCAAACGCATCATCAATATCTTCTTGTGATAAATATTTCGTGATTTCTGCGTCGTTCTCTATTAACGGTTGTAGAGCTTGTTTACCTTCCCATGCTTCCATCGCACGTGGTTGAACGAGATCATATGCTGCTTCACGTGATAGTCCTTTATCGATTAAACCGAGCATGACACGCTGAGAGTTCACAAGTCCATATGACGCGTTAATATTTGCTTTCATATTGTCTTCAAAAACGACTAAGTTTTGAATAATATTTTTAAATCGATTTAACATATAATTTGTTAAAATCGTAACGTCCGGTAGCATAATACGCTCTGCACTTGAGTGTGAGATATCTCTTTCATGCCATAACGGTACGTTTTCAAATGCTGGCGTCATATACCCACGAATGATTCTCGCAATTCCAGTAACGTTTTCTGAGCCGATTGGGTTACGTTTATGTGGCATCGCACTCGAACCTTTTTGTCCTTTTCTAAACGCTTCTTCGACTTCACGCACTTCACTACGTTGTAAATGACGAACTTCTACTGCCATTTTTTCAACAGATGTTGCGATTAACGCAAGTGTCGAAATATAAAATGCATGGCGATCGCGCTGTAACGTTTGCGTCGATACACGTGCATAGTCTAAACCGAGATGTTTACAGACGTACTCTTCGATTTCAGGTGGGATATTTGCAAAGTTACCGACTGCTCCACTCATCTTACCGACTTCAATATCTTTTCTAGCATACTTAAAACGCTCTAAGTTACGTTTCATTTCTTCATACCATAATGCAAGCTTAATACCAAACGATGTCGGTTCAGCATGAATACCATGTGTTCTACCCATCATTAACGTGTATTTATGTGCTTGTGCTTTATCTTTTAAGACGTCTAAAAATGCATTTAAATCTTTCTCGATAATTTCGTTTGCTTGTTTGATTAAGTACCCTTGTGCCGTATCGACGACGTCTGTTGACGTGAGGCCGTAGTGGACCCACTTTTTCTCTGGACCTAACGTTTCAGAAATTTGACGTGTAAATGCGACGACGTCGTGGCGTGTTTCTGCTTCAATCTCTTTAATTCGGTCGATGTCAATTTTGGCATTTGGACGGAGTTGTTTTACTTCATCCATTGGAATTTCTCCAAGCTCTGCCCACGCTTCTGCTGCTAAAATTTCAACTTCTAACCATGCACGAAATTTGTTTTCTTCTGTCCAAATATTGGCCATTTCTTCTCTAGTATAACGAGGAATCATATTTATACGTCTCCTTTTATCGTTAGTCGATTAATTTGCCTTCAAATACTATTTCTTGGTGACTCACTTCAATCCCGTTTTCTGTTTCCTTAAAGACAGGTTTTTCTATACGTCTCACGGGCGTATAACCTTCACTTCTCATTTGTTGTAACACGGATTCAATCGTATCGTTCTCTGTAACTTCAAACTTCTTCTTTTTTAGTTGTTTTTTATTTTTCATTAGTACTGACTTCTTCTAAAATTTCTTCTACATCTTCAACGTCATATGACGCAACTTCACGATTTCGTACACCTTTTGTCCAGAATCCACCGTGAATAGATTTTGGCTCATATGACACGATAAATGCATTCGGATCAAGCTCAATAATCGTATTTATAAGTTTTTTCTCGTGGCGTCTCGGCGTTAAAATTTGCATCGTCGTACGTTCACCGTCACGTCCATAACTGTACCCGTGCGTAACACCGTAGCCAAGTTCTCTTAACTGCATCGGCAAATCTTTATCTTTTTCTGCAGTTATTGCATTGACGACTTGATATCCTAAAGCAAGCTTTTCTTCGATGCGGATACCAACGAGTATCCCTGTACCAAAACCAAACGCATACGCAAGTATGTTAATCGGCTTATCTAAGTTATCTAACACTAGACCAAGTCCGATAATATAAATGAGCGTTTCAAAAATACTCACTAACGCAGCGACGTACTTATATCCTTTTAACGTCGAAATCGTACGCATCGTTAAAAACGAGACGTAACATATGTTGATTAAAAAGATTGTAAGTACCATCAGCCATGCGTTTTCACTAATTAATTGTAACAATAATTACTCCTCCATGTATTTCGGTTTAAGGTATCGATGATACGGTTTATCTCTTTTATGTTGACTCGTCTTATACAAATGAATAATACGATTAAACGCCGCTTCAGGTACTGTTTTACCTTCTAAAAAGTCATCGATATCTTTATAACTCACTTGAAGTGCATCTTCATCGCTTAACAGTGGGCGGTCGGATTCTAAATCTGCTGTAGGAACTTTTAAATATAAATGTTCTGGACAATTTAAGTATTTTAAAATTTGTTGTCCTTGACGTTTGTTTAAACCAGTTAAAGGCATGACGTCTGCTGCACCGTCACCAAACTTCGTGTAAAATCCAGTCAGTGCTTCTGCAGCGTGATCTGACCCGAGTACTACACCTTTACGGTCTGCAGCAATCGCATATTGCGCCTTCATGCGTTCACGTGCTTTTTCATTACCGATTACGAAGTCACTAATATGAAACGATGCATCATTTAGTGCTTCTACACTCGCATCGACGGCATTTTTTATATTAATAGTAACGTCAAAATCTGGATTTATATAAGTAATAGCGTCGTCGACGTCATTCATATCGAGCTGTGTACCGTACGGTAAACGTACTCCGTAAAAATGAATCGTATGACCCTCTTCACGTAACTCTTCGACCGCCATTTGCGCGAGTTTTCCGAGTAATGTTGAGTCTTGACCACCGCTTATCCCTAAGACGAAACTTTCAATAAAGTCGTGGTGGTATTTATAGTTTTTAAGAAAATCGATGATTTCACGCACTTCTCTGTCAGGGTTGATGTTTTCTTTAACGTGTAACGCATCTATAATTTCTCGCTGAATATCATGCATTAATATCACGCTCAGCAATCGATTCGATTAATGACTTTTTATCTTCCCATAATTGTAAGCTTAAATCGACTGGATAAATTTGTGGGTTTAATAGGCGTCTATTTTCTTCCCATAATTCATCTAACGCTGCTTCACGTAATTGACTCATTTCATCAATAGATGATGACTCATATACGAGTTGTCCGTTGACAAAAATATCATGTAACTTTTTCACTGCTGTAAAGTTCTTAACGTATTTACGTTTAACTGTATGCACAGGGTCGAACATAAATAACGGTTCACTATAATCGATTTCCTCACCGACACGTGTAATATAATCACCCTCAGATTTTTTCGTCTCATTATTAATAATACGATACACTTCTTTTTTACCCGGTGTCGTTAACTTTTCGACGTTTCCTGAAATTTTCATACGGTCGACTAACTCGCCATTTTCGTCTTCAATTGCAGATAGTTTATATACTGCACCAAGCGCAGGTTGATCGTATGCAGTAATTAGTTTTGTACCAATACCGTAACTATCTACTTTAGCACCTTGCGTGAGTAACGACTGAATTGTGTATTCGTCGAGGTCATTAGATACGATGATTTTTGCATCTTTAAATCCAGCATCATCTAACATCTTTCTCGCTTTTTTAGATAAATACGCAATATCTCCAGAGTCTAAACGAATACCGATAAAGTTAATTTTGTCACCGTACTCTTTTGCGACACGAATCGCTGTTGGAACACCTGACTTTAACGTATCGAACGTATCGACTAAAAAGACACAATCTTTATGCGTATCTGCATATGCTTTAAATGCTGAATAATCATCACCAAACGTTTGAACGAGCGCATGGGCATGTGTACCTGTCGGCTTAATACCAAACTTTTTAGCCGCACGAACGTTTGATGTACCGTCAAATCCACCAATGACTGCAGCGCGTGCGCCCCAAATTGCCGCATCAAACTCTTGTGCACGTCGCGTTCCAAATTCCATCAGTTGGTCATCCGGAACGAGTTCACGAATACGGCTTGCTTTTGTTGCGATTAGTGTTTGGAAGTTAATGATATTTAAAATAGCCGTTTCGATCAGTTGACACTCTGCAAGTGGTGCGTCTACTTGGAGTATCGGCTCGTTATTAAAACAAACGTCTCCTTCTTTAAACGCACGAATTGTACCTGTGAAACGAAACTCTTTTAAGTAGTCAATGAATGCTTCATCATAACCAAGTGTTTCTAAATACTCGATATCTGTTTTTGAGAATCTAAGATTTTTTATATAGTCGATAATACGCTCAAGTCCAGCAAATACAGCGTATCCATTTTTAAACGGCATCGTTCTAAAATATGCTTCAAACACTGCACGTTTATTATGAATATCTTTATCAAAATATGTCTTTGCCATATTGATTTGATACAAATCTGTGTGTAACATATAACTGTCGTCTTTAAACATCGTTTAACCCCTTACTTGAAGATGAATTTTTATTTTTTAATATTTTTAGATTACATACATTATATATGAATTGGCGGGTGAATTAAATGAGATTTACTAGTTTCAGAGCACGCTTCATCGTTTTATCTATCATCGTTTGTATTAGCGGGTTCTCTCAAGGTATGTTGCTCCCTTTAATATCGTTTATTTTTGAGTCGCGTGGCATTAGTGCGACGTTAAGTGGCTTCCATACTGCTGGGTTATATCTCGGTGTGTTTATATCTAGTTTCTTAATAGAAGCACCGATGAGAAAATACGGATATCAAAAACTCATTGTATTCGGTGGACTATTTGTCGGTGTATCGTTGTTTTTATTCCCCATTTTAGATTCAATTATGTTTTGGTTTATATTACGCGTAATTATCGGAATTGCAGATAACGTATTACATATGTCAACACAAACGTGGCTAACGTCCACAACACCGCAACATAAAATCGGAAAAGTTATCGCTGTGTATGGTCTGTTTTTCTCATTAGGATTTATGATTGGACCAAAAGTTGCCGACTTAGTCGTTTATGGGACTCATGTTCCGTTTGTTTTATCGAGTGTGATTACAATGCTTGCATGGCCGCTAATTTTCACATTAAAAGGTGCGAGTGAAGCAAAACCAGATAGTGATAACGTACCAATTACGTTATTATCGACGTTAACGAACTTTAAAACAGTTATCGTATACGGATGGGCAGCACTGATGTTCCCGATGTTATACGGATTTTATGAGAGTTCTTTAAACTCAAACTTCCCAGTATTTGCAATGCGAAATGGCTTTGAAATTAGCCAAGTGACTTGGATTTTACCGATGTTTAACTTAGGTGCTATTTTATTCCAACTTCCAATCGGTGCACTCGGAGATCGAATGGGGCGTGGCAAACTACTCACGTGGCTAGTTTCAATCGGAAGTATCGGATTTTTACTAATGGAACTCAATAAAGAATCATTTTTCATGCTGACAGCACTATTTTTAATGACCGGAGTTGCGTGTGGATCGATGTATAGTCTTGGACTTGGCTATTTAACAGATGTCATTCCACGTACACATATCGCTGCAGGGAACTTACTTATCAGTATTATATTTTCTATCGGAAGTATACTCGGACCAGTATTTGGTGGATCGTTAATCAGCCTATCAAATGGCACGTTATACTTCTCATTCTTTACAGCTGTAATGGTTCTCGTATTAATCGGAAACTTAATTTTCCGTTATCAACTCAAAAATAGAACGAATTTCTAATTCGTGATAAAATAAAATTAATTAGACAATAAATAAGGAGTTTATTCAATGACAGTAAAAGTTTTTGGACATAAAAACCCAGATACAGACACAATCACATCTGCGATCGTAGCAGCAATTATTGAACGTGAACTCGGTAAAGAAGCGACAGCTTACCGACTTGGAGATTTAAACAAAGAAACAGAATACGCGTTAAACTATTTTAATGTGGAAACACCTGAATTATTAGATTCAGTTCAAGAAAACGACGAAGTCATGCTCGTTGACCATAACGAGTTTCAACAATCTGCAGACGGTATCGACAAAGCGACGATTTTAAGCGTCATCGATCACCACCGTGTAGCAAATTTTGAAACGAATGCTCCACTCTACTTTAGAGCAGAGCCTGTCGGTTGTACTGCGACGATTTTAAATAAGATTTGTAAAGAAAACAATGTCACAGTAACAAAAGAAATGGCTGGTTTAATGATGTCAGCAATCATTTCTGATACGTTACTATTAAAATCACCAACGACGACTACTGAAGACGAAGAAGCACTTCACGAACTCGCAACAATCGCAGACGTGAACTATGATCATTACGGTTTAGAAATGTTAAAAGCAGGTGCTTCAACGAAAGATAAAAGTGCACAAGCACTTATCACTGGAGACGCGAAAACTTTTGAAATGGGCGATAACAGCGTCAGAATCGCTCAAGTAAACGTCGTTGATTTAGATGAACTTTTCGAAAGAAAAGAAGAAATCGTCGATGAAATCAAAAAAGAAAGCGACAGAGAAAAGTACGACCTATTCATTTTAGTCGTAACAGACATCTTAGCGTCAGACTCTAGAGTCATCGCAATCGGAGAAAACAACAAAGTCATCGAGCGTGCATTTGACGTTGCACTAGATGACAACGAAGCGTTACTCACAGGTGTTGTTTCTCGTAAAAAACAAGTCGTTCCAAACATCGAAAAAGCATTCCAATCATTATATGAGTAAAAATAATATCATAACCTTCTAGTATTATAAAAATACTGGAAGGTTTTTATTTTGATTTCACTTTATATATTTAATAGTAATTTTTCAATTAGTGTTTTATAATAAAAATAATTAAAAAACGGAGATGTTGCCTATGGAACACATTCATGTTGAAGTAGATGAAATTCTGTTTTATAGATACGAAATAACAGTAGAAGAAGGAAGCTATCCTATGACGACAACTATTCATTACAAACACCATAGAAAGTTATTTGAAGCGACATTTAGAACTTATCGCGGGATGCAACATGTATCTTCAATCATACAAAAAGGAAATTCATATAAACCATCTAATGTTATAGAAGGCATTAAGTATATCGAGCCAAAAGTCCAGTGCTATGTCTATGATTCATCTGACGAAAAAGTAACCGTGTATAGTAACGTTGACCCTACTGTAAAGGAGTTGGACTAAGATAGATATTAAATTCGAATATAAATATATCGAAAATACGCTCGTTAATATGTATATGACAATTGATGGAGTAAATTATTATACGAGTTTTTCTGAAAACACTGTTTCTAAAAATAAAATTGAAATCGTATATGACTTAGCTTTTAGAGATATTCCGCAATATGAAGACGAAGAGTTTCAAAGTGTAGGTACATTTACGATTACGTTCGATATAAAAGAACACGATTTTATTATTGAATCGCACACTGAAATTGAGGAGGCGTCTGTCACGACGAATCGAAATTTAGAGAATGTATATTTTACGGCAGATGGAGACGTCGTTATATTCGTTCAAACAGAGGCGAAACCTGAGATGAAATTGAATTTATACTAAAAAATGTCTGACTCTTAATTGAGCCAGACATTTTTGTTTTAATCTTTCTTTAAAAACATCCGATTAAATATAGACGTCTTTCCAATCGGTAATTTTTCTTTTGAACATGCGTCTCTAACCAAATATTCTTTGTTGTTTAACGCATTATTAAATGTAACTTCATCGATCCAATTCGAATGTTTTTTTTCATCAAAACAATCTGGATGAATAATTTCTCTCGTTGAATTATCTATAATCACTCGCTCGGACTTGCTCGTCTTATCGACCACTGGGATAAATAAAATAATAACTGCAATTATTAATAAAACTATTGTACGTTTTTTCATCGGTTTAGAATTTATCCTCGATAAATAATATTGCTTGTTTCTGATGTTCGATTGCTTTAATTAAATGCTCAGCGAGTTTTGTCGTCGTAATTGCACCCACTCCACCTGGTACTGGCGTAATGTAACCTGCAACTTCTTTAACCTCGTCGTACGCAACATCTCCGACAAGTTTTCCTTCTTCGTTAAAGTTAATACCAACGTCGATAACGACAGCACCTGGTTTAACATGCTCTTTACGAATTAAATCTACTGCTCCAGCAGCACTCACAATAACATCTGCATTTTTACATTTGTCGACTAAGTCGTCTGTATATAAGTTACACGTCGTTACTGTTGCATCTCTATTCATCATGAGTAACGATAACGGCTTACCAACGACTGCACTTGCTCCGACTACTGTTACGTTTTTACCTTTTAAATCGAGGTTGTAGTAATCAAAGAACTCCATCACCGCTGCTGGCGTACATGGTTCTAAACGGTCATCTGCGTTCGTTAACACTTTACCTAAGTTCATAACTGTTAACCCATCGATATCTTTAAATGAACGCATTAACTGCGCAGCTCTCGTAATATTAATATGTTTTGGAAGTGGTTGTAATAAAAGAATACCGTGGATTGAAAAATCCCAGTTAATCTCTTTAAATTTATCTAAAAATTCCTGTTCAGAAATGTCTTCAGGAAAATGGAATTGTTTCGTTTCGATACCTAATTTTTGGAATTTTTTTACCGCTGCATTTTCGTAAGAAATTGAATCTTCAAGATCACCAACACGGACAAAAGCGACTGTCGGTGTAATCCCGTGATTGATAGATTCTTCAACTGCGTTTTTAATTTCTTCAGATAAATGTGCGGCTACTTTTTTGCCATCTAAAATTTCTGCCATTGTGTAACCCTCCATATTTTATGTTGAGATTATTATACCATAATGGAGTTTCGATAATAAAAAATAACCATATCAAATAGATATGGTTATTGAAAACAATTACTTATTTAGTTTCACGGTGAAGTGTAACTTTGTTTAATCTTGGGCTGTATTTTTTAAGCTCGATACGCTCAGGATTGTTTTTCTTGTTTTTCACTGTGTGGTAGTTACGGTCACCTGTTTCAGTACATTCTAAAATAACTTGTACGCGCATTATTGTCACCTCTTCAAATAAATTATCGTGTGATTTCTCTTCAACTGGCCAGTTGATCATCAACGGATGATTACGGTTTTTAATCACTTTATTAATATTACAGTAGACGCCCTAATAATTCAAGTAAATTTCACAAATTTATATTTGCTAAATCGTAGGCGTTACGATATACTAATTTAGAACAAAAACATTGGAGGGAATTATTTTGAAATTAAGAGCATTACTAATTTCATTCGTCGCTATACTTGTTCTCGCTGCTTGTAGTAATGACGCAGCTGACAACAAAGAAAGTGATAACACAGATAGCGACAACAAAAATCTTAAAGTGTATACTACAGTTTTTCCACTATATAGTATGACTAAAGAAATCGCAGGAGACACGATGGAAGTCGAATCGATTTACCCTAAAAACGTCAACATGCATAACTATGAACCGTCCCAAAAAGACATTCTAAACTATGCAAAAGGCGATCTTTTCATCTATACAAATCATGAATTAGACCCTGTAGCTAAAAAGATACATGAGACAATCGAAAACGACACTGAAGTGTTAGAAGCATTTAACAATGAAGAAGCATTCATCGAAGACGAACATCATCATGACCACGACCATGATCACGATCACGATGCAACTAAAGAAGAAGACGAACACGATCACGACCACGGACACGTTGCAACTGAAGAAGAAGATGAACATGATCACGACCACGGACACGATGCAACTAAAGAAGAAGATGAACATGATCATGACCACGACCACGATGCAACTGAAGAAGAAGATGAACATGATCACGACCACGGACACGATCATCACCACCACGGTGAGTTCGACCCACACGTTTGGTTAGATCCAGAACTAGCTACACAAATGGCAGAAAACATTAAAGACAAATTAGTTGAAATGAACCCAGACGAAAAAGAAACTTACGAGAAAAACTTTGAATCTTTAAAAGCTGACTTAGAAGAATTATCTAATTCTCTAGACGAAGCAATGAAAGATAAAAAACGTGATACAGTATATATTTCACATGAGTCTATCGGTTACTTAGCACACAAATACGACTTTAAACAAGTTGGTATTCACGGATTAAACGACGATGAACCATCACAAAAAGAACTTACTCATATGATTGAAGACATTAAAGAAACTAAAACTCCATACATTTTAAGAGAACAAAACGTTTCTTCACGTCTAACTGACATGATCGGAAAAGAGACAGATGTAGAATTCTTACCGTTCCACAACTTAGAAGCTTTAACTGATAACGATCCAGAAGACTCAACATATCAAAGTCTGATGAAAGAAAATATCGAAACACTTAAAAAAGCATTACAAGATTAAAAAAACACCCTTTGTTGACTTTTTAAAATCAACAAAGGGTATTTTTATGTGTGTAAAACGTATTATTGTTCCATTTCTAGGCGGATACGTTCTGTAAATTCTTGGATTTCTTTTACATCTTTTTTAACGACAAAGTATGCGACGACTAGTCCAATTCCAGTAAATAATGTCAGTACGAGTAATGTTTTAAATAAAAAACCGATTAATCCTTTAATTAAATCCACTTGTTATCCCTCCTGAATGATTCGAATCGCAGGTAAGTCTGCGGGTGCTAGTTCTATATTCCCGAGTTCACTACGTTTTAACCATCTTTTTTCAATATGTTCGTTTAATGTTAAATTTCCACGTACTACTTTTGAATAGTACGTCGTTAAATTAACGATTCCAAAATCATATTCATAACGCGTCGTTGTAATTTTATCGAGCACTTCGATTTCAGTATCCATTTCTTCTAACAACTCGCGTTTTAACGCTTCGATTTCATCCTCACCCGCTTCAACTTTTCCTCCTGGGAACTCCCAAAGGTTCGCGAGTGTTTTACCAGGAGGTCTTTTTGCGACGAGTATACGATCTAAATCGTCGACAATCACCGCTGCAACGACGTTAATTTCCTTTTTCATTTGACTTATCCTTTATATTGTAATGTATTTCTTCGAACCTGACTGTAAGTGGTACGAAGATAAACGTATAAACAAAAAACAGAAATAACACAATAATGATTCGTGTCGAATTTAATATCGGTAAATTCGGAACGATAAAAACGATTGAAATAATAAGTAAAGCGAGCGCAATATACTCAAATACGACAGATTTTGTCGATGGTTCTATATATTCTTTACAATTTGGACAGCGCGTTCTAGATCTCGGCTTAATCATATAGCCGAGCAACTTCTCTTTATATGTCCATTTATGATGGCAATTCGGACATACGGCCGTATGAAACTCTTTTTTTGCCACTTGAATCCCCCATTTTTTTACACTGTTTATGCTAATATAATAAGTATCATAGTTAAGGAGTGCTTATATTGAAAATCGAGTTACGCAAATCACTAAATACGATTCTTATCATTATTGCATTGGCTGTTATTTATAGATTCAGTTTGCCTTATTTACCTGGAGTTTTTAAATTCTCAGTACTCGTTTTATTCGTACTCATCGCTTTAATGTCGATTATGAGTGTGTTTAAACGAGAATACGATGAAAACCCGTTCGAACGAAAAAACAATGACGAGTAATTATTCGACTCTATCGCCTTGTTTAAGACTCTCAAAGTCTTTAAAACGAATGCGTATAGAGTCTTTATTTAATTCTTTGTCACTCATCACTTGAAAATGTAAGTGTGGCAATGTCGTCGCACCACTATTACCAACTTGCCCAACAAGTTCTCCAGTAACGACACTATCTCCAACGTCAACTTGTACACTATCCTTTTTTAAATGTGCAAGTAAACTATATTCTCCGTTTTCGTGCTCTATGATTACATAGTTTCCTGACGGCTCATCTTGATTCACGATACCAATTTGGTTATCTTTAACATCACGCTTAACATCGACGACTACTCCGTCTAGCGGTGCAAGTACATCACTTCCAAAGACGAAGTACGAATTTAAATCACCGGGATCACCGTTATGGTGATATAACTCAACCATATTCGTTAAATCATACGCATAGCGTTGATTCTCTGTTCTGTAATGATAGTTGTGAAACACGTCTGTACCACCTGCAGACACAACTGCTTCTTCTAGTGGTAGTGCATACTCATTTTTTGTCCAAACGTCATCCGTATCGTACTTTTCATTTAAGTAAAGTTCAATACCGATGATCTCGTTATCATCTGTAAACGCTGCAGTAAGACTATGTGTTTCATCATCATTGACATAAAAATATCGATTAAAATTCATCGTTAACTTATTGTGATATTTTTGATGAAGATCTCCCGCTTCACGATGAAAGATTTGTAACGATTCGACAAATCTTGATTCTTCAGTATTTTGTTTAAACGGTTCAAATGCTGTGTCATAGATTTCTTTAAACTTCTCACTATTAAAATATTCTACAAATGTATCTGGTGTTACCATGAAGTCACGTCCCTTTTTAATGATTTAATTTGTTTAACGTTTGTATTAACTCTTTAGACTGAAACTCGATAGATTGTAAATCGTTCGGTCTAAAATTATCGATATCCATAAATATCACTTGTTCGACATTTATGTCAAACGCTTTCGCAAGAGCCTCTTTTTTATTATCATTATTTAAGTCATCTGTCGCGACAAATAAATAATCGAGTTTCGCAGCACTGTAATCTTCAGTCTCGTATATTTTATAGTCATCACTTTCTAGTATACGTTTAATATACTTTGGTTGACTAAATCCTAGTACATCATATACTGCTTCAGTTCCAAAGCTTGAAAACTTCGGCCTTAAATAATACGTATCATCTTCATCGACAATTACTGCAGCATTCATATCGAGCACTTGTTGATTTAACTGACTACGAAGTGTAGACATTTTTTCTAAAAACTCATCCGCAATAAGTTTGGCTTCTTCTTCTTTATTTAACATGACACCTAAATAATAAAAATGCGTTAAATAAATTCGCTTTTTATATGGATTAAATGCGCTCGTAATATATCGCATTTCAATTGTTGGTGCGTAATCTCTATATGTCGCAGAATACTCATCCGGTGCATATGTGACGATTAAATCTGGATCTAATGACTCTACTGTTTCAAAATCACCAGGTTCAATAAAAGTCGCATCTAACTTCTCTTCTACTAACTCTGAACCTTTAAGCTGAGAGTTAACACCTACTGGCTCTACACCGAGCAGTTCAGCATTTAATGGGTCTGCTGCACGAAATAATACAGGTCGCTTAATTTCTTTATTTAGTTCTAAGTGTCCTGCTTGTTCAGTTGTAATGACACGTGTATTTTCGTCACTACTCACTTCCTGATATGTACTACAACCAGCTAATAGTATGGTTGCAGATAACGTCAATAATCTTTTTTTCATGATTTATCCCTACTAATATAATTGAATATAAAGTACTCGAGCTTTCTAAAAAAGTATGCGAGTATGATTCCGACTAACGTTCCCGTGACGTTTAAAATAACGTCGTCGATGTTCGTCGTACGTCCGATCGGTAATATATATTGAATCGTTTCAATAGATATTGAAAATAAGCATCCAAACATACTCGTCAACCATTCCTTTTTCGTCATTAAATAGACGAAAAATCCAAACGGCACAAATAATACGATATTCATAACTAAATTATTAAAAATCGCCTCATCTGTACCATAATCATACAGCTCTCTCATCGACTGAAACGGTACGACATTACTCGTATGTCCCTGTAAACTCGTCGGCATCATCGTAATTAATAGTATACCAATAACACTCATCATTATGCCGACAAACACCGTAAAATCTTTAAATTTATTATAATCATTTAACCGGTGATTGAACTTTCTATTGAAATAACTTGCAAATAAAAGCAATATGACAATACAAATGAAAAAAACCGGAATGACAGTCCAAAACGCTTTAATTAAAATCAATGTAACAAATCTCCAATTTTATTTATGGACTGACTATACCATATTATTTTGACATGAGTATATCAATTTAAAAAGAAAAGACATTGAGATAAATCTCAATGTCATTGTGTGTAAGTCATAGTTTATTTGCATATCATAGCACTTCACTCCTTTTTTGTATCATGTTTGTGATACTTTCTAACTTTCTAATTGATGTATTAAATATCCAATACATCGCTACTAATACAAAAAGCATAGAGAAGGTAGCCATTGCTATTTTAACTCCAAAATAATTTCCAATAATTCCACCAGTAAGAGCTCCTAAAGGAGCGAGTGTCGTAGAAATACCGATCATAGAACCCATAGCTACCCCTACTTTTTCTGGTGCTACAATTAATTGAACGATGGTTTGTGAAAACACATTTAATACTCCTACAATTAACCATCCAATAAAGAATAGAATCAATGAAGTAATTATATTTATTTGAGAATTACCACTGATGAATGTCATAGCGAACCATAATATTCCGATGCTCATAATTCCAATAATATAAAAATGACCTAACAAAACACTTTGTGATTTCTTTTTTCCGGCAATAATTGCACCAATTAACACCCCAAACCCCATAGTAGATAGTAAAAAACTATAGTGAATTTCATTTATAGCAAATACAGGAAGATTTGCAAAAATACCTGTTGATGCAAAGTTAATAAATATTACACCTACTAACAATGGAAATAAAGTTTCTTCTTTCCAGAGTGACAACCCATTCTTTAATTGTTTAAAATGGTTCACTAATTTAAATCGATTGCTTTTAGAACTAGTTTTTATATTTTGATTTAATTTTGAAATCAAGCTGCTTAACAATATAAACACGATCGTGTTAATTAAGAATGTCGCACTGTTGATGTAATACATAGTGAAAATTCCAAATATAGTAATTAAAAGCCCTGCAATCGCATTAAATAATGCATCACTACCCTGATACGCTGCTGTAAATAAAGAGTTTGCCTTAACCAATTCTTCTTCATTCAATAATTTAGGTAAAATCGAAACTTGCGCCGGATAAATAATTTGATTTATCAAACTTATAACAAACATAATAATAAATATATAAGACACTTTTAGAAGTTCTAGATGATTTAGTAATGGTATAAGTATTAATAATATCGCTTGAATAAATTGTGATCCAATTAAGTATCTTTTTAAGTTAATTTGATCGAGTAAAGGACTAAATAATACTTGTATAATAGCTGCTGATGAAGTAATAAATAATGCAAGACCAGTGTAAAGTGCTGATCCTGTCATCGAATAGACTAATAACATAGTTGCGATGCTATATAGACTGTCTCCAAAATTTGCTATAAGACGACCAACGAGTAAAATGTTAAAATCTTTATTTTTAATCATAACAAACTCTCCTTTAAGATTTTGAACGTTTAAATTTATTTGAATGTTAGGCTATAAAATTAACCCATGTATTGGGTTAACTTTCTAATACGATAAATTGGTGCACTCCATCATTACTACCGTACTTTTCTATCAATTGTTTAAATTCTTTAATGAACATGTCGTATTCATCTGCTTTAACTGAGAAATTCTCATGTGTTGTATCAGTAAATTGGCTAAATATATTAATATCTGGAATAAATGCTTTAGCAACTGGCAAATAAAATTTTTGAACAATCCCATTTACAACTTCCGTTTTTTCTACTTTAATAAACCCTCTCTTTTCCAACTCATTAAGATGGTAGTAGATCTTCGATCCCTTTTCATTCAATATTTTAGAAAGTTCTTGTCCTGATTTAGCCACGTTTCCAAGGGTTAGCAAAATATTAACTCTAAAAGGATCACTTAAAACTTTTAAATCCTCAATATTTTTAATACGATGTACTTCATCCATGTTTTCACCTAACATTCTATTTAATTTGAACGTTAAAATTATAATACACGACAAATTATAAATTGTCAACTCAATAATCCTTTCTTAACAAAAAAACTGTAGATCAAGTCGATATCCGACTTAATCTACAGTCTAAAATTCTGAGAATAACCTCAATCTCATTCTTTCCTCATTACTTGTTTATGGTACATTTCTTGGTATTTACCGCCGAGTTTTAGTAATTCCTCGTGATTACCCGATTCTACGATATTCCCTTTGTCTAATAATAGAATGTTGTTCGCATGTTGAATCGTTGATAATCGGTGTGCGATTATTACAGTCGTTCGATTTGAAGATACGACTTTCATTGCATTTTGTACGAGCTGCTCTGTTTCACTATCAACGTTAGACGTTGCTTCGTCTAGTATTAATAGTGTCGGTTTAAATGCTAATGCTCTCGCAAATGAAATGAGCTGACGTTCTCCAAGTGATAATGTCGAACCACTTTCAATAAGTTCTTCATGAATCCCGTTTTCAAAGCGTTCTAAAATCATTTCTCCACCGACAGAGATTAAAGCATCGATCGCTTCTTCTTCTGTAATATCTTCACTACCAAGACGAATATTATAAAGAAGTGTTCCGTTATAGATGTACGGATCTTGTAAAACGATTGCCATGTGGCTTCTCATCGATTGTTTGTTCAATGTTTTTGTGTCGACACCGTCAAACAGTATTTCTCCACTATCCGGATCATAAAACCTCATCAGTAAGTTGATAATTGAACTTTTACCGGATCCCGTATGCCCAACGAGTGCGAGCGTTTCATTTTCTTTTACTTTAAAGTTAATGTTGTTTAACACTCGGTGTCCTTTATCGTATGAGAAATTGACGTCGTTAAATTCAATATTCCCTTTAAACGTTTGAAGCTCTTGATGGTCTTCTTGTTCTTCTTCCTCATCGATTAATTCGAACACTTTATTTGTCGCGACACGCGCTTGTTCGATAATATCAAACACACCGATAATTGCATATAAAGGCATCATAATTTTCCCAGCGTAGTCGATCATTAAGTACATCGAACCGACAGACCATGCTGTGTTTTGAAATACAAACATATAACTGAATACGAAAACTAAAATCATGAGTACAACACTACGTAAAGACTCGATTAAATTCGTATTCGTCAGTGCGTTTAACCTTGAAAGTCGTACTGAACTTTTGTAGTAATCTTCGTTTAGTTTAGAAAACTCGTTAAACACTTTTTCTTCTTTGTTAAATGCTTGAATGACACTCATACCGCTAATAGATTCATTAATAGACGCGTTCATTTCACTATTTCGTTCACGTTTTGTCATGTTAAATTTGTTAGACGCTTTTCGGTATAAGTATAACCATAAAAATAGAAACGGTAATACGAGTATCATTAACAATCCTGCATACACGTTTACAAAGAACGATGCAATAACGACCCCTAAAATCGTAAATACACTCGTAATGACTTGAGTGAGAACTGACGTAAATACATTTAGTATCGTTTCTGTGTCGTTTGTGATTCTCGCAACTACTTTACCTGCTGGTAAGTTATCAAAGTAACGTACCGGTAATTTTTGAACATGTCTAAAGACTTTAAGTCGAATCGATTGGATGACTTTACTTCCTGCTTTTAACGTAATTATACGCGAGAAATACCCAATCAGTCCGTTAGTCACTTGGACTATTAAGTATATGAAAAGCATAATGACTAAGCCTTTAACAACGACATTCTCTTTTACTAAGTAATTATCTAAAATAATTTTTAATAAAAATGGCCCGAGTAAGTTTAACCCAACCGCGATTAAGTTAAGGACGATTCCAAAGAGAAGGAGTGAACGGTGACCAGCTGTAAATTCATATAATCTTTTAAGTTGGTTCAACGTTTTCACCTCCATGTTTAAAGTACTCGTGTTGTGTTTTGTACCATCCGTCCGTTTCTATTAACTCTTTATGTGTACCAGACTGAACGATTGCTCCGTCATCGATAACGATAATTTGATCTGCATGTTCCACTGCAGATAATCTATGCGTAATGATAATCGTTGTTTTATCTTTACGTGTTTTCTTTAACGCATCGATAATATGTTGTTCAGTATTTGCGTCTACTGCACTTAAAGCATCATCTAAAATGAGTATCTCAGGATTTTTAATTAAGCTTCTCGCAATCGATATACGCTGCTTTTGACCGCCAGATAATGCGATACCCTTTTCTCCGACTTTCGTTTCTAAGCCGTGCTTCATATTGTTTAAGTCATTGACTAGCGCACTATTTTGAATTGCGCGCTGCAGTTCTTCTTCTGTTGCATTTTCTTTACCAAATAAAATGTTTTCTCGAACTGTTTTACTAAATAAGAAGTTTTCTTGCGGAACATAGCCAATTAAATCTCTCAGTTCTTTTTTATTAATATTTTGAATCGGTTTTCCATCGATAATAAATTGACCATTACCTTCAGAATAGTACTTTAAGAACTGTTTAATAAACGTCGTTTTACCGCTTCCCGTTTTACCGACGATACCGAGTGTCTCTCCTTTTTTAAGTTCGAGAACAATACCTTTTAAATTCTCACGACTCGATGTCGGATATGTGAATGAGTAGTCGTCAAATGAGATGTTGTTGTTTTGAACACTTTCACCTGAGACTAACACATCATCTTCTTCGTTCAGTAAGTCTTCAATTCGGTTGAGTGATGCACGACCTCTTTCTGTAGTGTCTAACATAATTCCGAATGCGAACATCGGCCAAATCATCATATTTAAATAAATATTAAACGTTATAAACTCACCGAGTGTGATCGTTCCGTTATTGATAAAAAACGCACCGGCAATAAATGAGATGATAAATGACGTTGCAACGACTAACGTCGTAATTGGCTCAAAAAGTGCTTCTAATTTCGCAACTTTCATAATGCGATCAATATAATTAGAAGTCATTGATTTAAAACGATTATACTCCGGATTTTCTTGTACATAACTTCTCGTTACTCTAACACCTTCAACAACCTCTAATACGTTGTTGTTCATTTTTCCGAATGATTCTTGTGCTTTCATATGGTGTTCCATAATCTTTTTACCGATTTTTACTTCCGTCACAATTAGTAGTGGTAACGGAAGTAAAGCAATAATTGTTAACACCGGATTAACGACAATCATCATTGTAACTAATATTATTGTCCCATAAATTAACGTATCGATAATCGTGATAATACCGAATGTCGTTCCCATCGTCACACTGCGTAAATCATTCGTAATGCGCGCCATTAAGTCTCCCGTACTATTTCTTTCATAGAATGATGGGGACATCGCTAAATACTTACGGACTAAACGCTTACGTAAAATCGCATCAATATCATAACCAGACTGCATGATATAATACGTACTTATGTATGTCAGTATATAAATCAATAGAATCGCAGAGAAGAATATACCGATAATAACTTTCATCGATTCTAACGTCATTGACCCCGCTGTAATAAGGTCGATTGTTTTACCGATAAGTAGCGGAGGTAAAATTTCTAAAATGTTTAAAATTAATGCAGATGCTAATATAATGAGTAATTTGAGCTTATGTTTTCGAAAATACCATCTGATTTTCTTTAAAAATGTAAGCATCTTGTGTTCCTTTCTTTTTGATCTTTATATACAAAAATCGGAGGGTAATTACCCTCCGTTAAATGATTAATTATATATTACGATTTTTAAAATAATTATTCAATAATTATTATTCGCCACGTGCTGCACTATCTGTAATTAAAATAACGTTGTCGTGGTTGTGAAGAACTGATACCGGGATGTCTTCTGTAATTTCTCCACTGATGAATAAATCACGTGCATTTTTCTTATTGTCACCAGAAATTAAAAGAATGATTGTTTTTGCTTTCATAATCGTTTGAAGCCCCATCGATACCGCTTCAGTTGGAACGTCTTCAATCGATTCAAAGAATCTTGAATTATCTTCGATCGTTTCATCTGTTAACTGTACTTTATGTGTGAGTGAATTAAAATCTGTTCCTGGTTCGTTAAACGCAATATGACCATTTCTTCCGATACCGAGTACTTGAATATCGATACCTACTTCGTCAATAAGCGCTTCATAGTCTTCCACTTCTTTTTGTAAATCTTCTGCAACACCATCTAAAATATGAATGTTTTCTTGTGGGATATCTAACTTACTAAAGAAATGTTGTTCCATGAAATAATGATAACTTTGGTCGTTTGACTCATCTAATCCGACATATTCATCTAAGTTAAATGTCGTTAGTTCTGACAGATCTAAATTTGCTTCGTTAATTTTTTTTGCTAACGCATCATACATACCCTCAGGCGTTGACCCTGTCGCAAGGCCTAATGAAAATTGTTTCGATTCTTTTAATGCGTCGAAAATAATTGTTGCCGCTTCGTTACTCATGTCTTCATAAGTATTTGCTTTAATTTCTTTAAAATTTGTCATTGTGTGCCTCCAATTGAAACTCGATGTATGCAAGCTAATTGCATACGATACTTAAGTGTCTTTAAGACTTTTAAGTATTTTAATATTATATTCTTTTTTAATTTCTCTGTAAAACAATAACTATAGAAGTTCGTAAATTAAAATAAACACGAGTATAAATGATACTGCTAGTGATAAGACTCCATATATAGACAACCATAGTGGATGACGATAATGTCCAACGATATCAGAGCGTCTTGAAGCATGTAATATCCCACCGAGAATAACTGGTAATATTAATCCATTTAAAATTGTTGTAATCTGAAGTAACACAACCTCTTCGCCCTTTAGTAAAAAGATGAACCAACTCGTTAAAACGAGCATGAGTAATACGACATCGATATATTTTTTAATAATATCATTAACTGATTTAATAAATGTTCCTGTCGTATACGCGACACTCACAATAGACGTTAATGATGCACATATAAATAATATCCCTAAAGCGTAGCTACCAAGACCACCAAACACTTCTGAAAAAGCACTTTCTAATAAGTTATCTTTAAATAAAATGATGTTACTTCTAGATAACCCGAGTATTGTAAAGAATAATAGTAAGCGTGTCACTGTAACGATAATCACACTATAAACAGCAGATCGAGTGACTGCTGTTTTATACTTTTCACCGGTAATTTCTACATCAATTAAACGATGTGCACCAGCAAAACTAATATATCCACCAATCGATAGGGCAACCATCATCGCAATTGTCGTCACAATATCGTAATCAATCATCGGTAGGACCGTTTTTGCAAGTGTGACATCATACGGTACATCTGTTGCTGTAAATGCGTACGCAAGTAGAATTATTGCGATAATAAAACTTAACATCACTCCGATAAACGTTTCTAACGTAATACGATTTCTATTTAATAAATAAAATAAAATCGCAATCATAAGCCCAATGGATGCGCCGAGTTTTATATCGACATTAAATAATAAACTAATTCCAATTCCTAAACCCGAAATATTAATGATATTAAACGCGATTCCTCCAAGTAAGACAACGACAGACATAAACGTCCCAAAATTCGGGATAATTTTATTGATGACTAAATGTGCCGGCGTTTTTGCGACAGTGAGTATTCGCCATATGTTCATTTGTATGCCAAGTTCAATAATTCCAGTGATTATAATGACGAACGCAAGTCGCTCAAAAAATTGAACAGTTAAGTCTGCTGTTGATATTAAAAACAAAGGGCCAATTGAAGCACTGGCCATTAAAAATACCGCACTAAAGATTTTATTTCTCTCTAATCTTCTTTCGTTCATGACCTTCACCTCAATTCGCCCATTTAATTAGTACATTGGTTTTATTACGTCATTCAATTGTTTTGTAATAGAAAATTTACGTGCGCCGAATTTTAAAAGTGTTGAAACAGAATGTGTTTCTAACACTGATGAAATAACGACTTCTGAACGCGACTCCACTGGAACGATATTAATCATCGTTTTGATAATATAATCGTAACCAAAGATCGTAAATTCTAATCTTCTATTTTCGACATATTTATCAATCTTTCCTTTATAGTCAGTTCCATTATATGTGAGTACAAACGGAGTTCCTTCATCTCTCACATTTTCACTATTTGTCTCATAGAAAATACGTGATAGACCATTAATATTATTTTTAAACCACTGATCAGAATTTAAAAACTCAAACACTGTTTCTGGTAATAACTCTACTTCCTTATTATGAAAATATAATTGTAGTTCCATCGTTCTCTCCTTAAATTATAAAGTTACCGAGCACGTCGTTTACATCGTGGACAACGACAAACGCTGATTCATCATACTTTTTAATGACACGTTTTAAACGTCCGAGCTGGTTCTTGTTAATAACAACGTATAATACATCTTTGTTTTCTTGTGTATAGTATCCGCGACCATGCATAATTGTTACACCACGTTTAATATCATTCGCCACGTGTTCAGCGAGCAACTCTGGTTTTGTTGAAATAATCGTCACTGCTTTTTTCGGATTCATACCTTCAATGATAAAGTCCATTACTTTTGTTGCGATGTATAAAGCAATGACTGTCAGTAACACACGTTCTAATGGAACGACTGTTAAACCGATCGTCACAATGATTAAATCAAAGAATAGTAATGCATATGACACGTTAACATCTAAGTATTTGTTTGCAATACGCGCTAAAATTGTCGTTCCAGCAGTCGTCGAACCGACTCTAAATATTAAACCTATTCCCATACCGATTAAAATACCACCAAACACCATGTTTACGATGATATTCTCAAAATTGATTTGCCAATCTTCAGTTATCCATAACATGATTGACGTCATCGGTATTGTAAATATTGTATAATACATTGCTCTACGAGATAAAAACTTAAAGCCGATAGCTAATATCACAACGTTAATGAGTAAGTTCGTAAGGGCAGTAGACCAACCAAATGCATAGTAAAGTATGATTGATATACCGATAACCCCACCCTCAGCAAGGTGACCACCGATCATGAATGTGTTAATCCCAATCGCAAAGACAAAAGAGCCGACGATGATAACAAACGCATTGATTAGCGTTTGAACAGTCCAATTTTTATTAAACGAAAGTTTTCGCTTATTAAAGTTTTCAACTTTTTTTCTGTTTTTTGCTATCATTTAATCGACTCCTTTTATTTTATATAACACTTTAATTTTATAAGATTTAATACGTTAATTCAATGACAGAACAGGATTAGATTCAATCAATCAACAATAGAAAGGATGAAATGAATGAAATCAATGACTCCGTTTTTAATGTTTGAAGGTCGAGCAGAAGAAGCAATTCAGTTTTACCAATCAGTTTTTAAAGATGTAGAGGTCGTTTTCATTAATTATTTTGAAAGTGGAGAAATGAAAGGCAAAGTGATGCAAAGCTTGATTACAATAAATGGTAATCCAGTCATTTTAAACGATGCTGATGTATCCGAAGCATCAAAATTTACACCGAGTATGAGTTTCTTTATTGAGTGTGATTCTATGGACGAATTAATTACGATTTATGAAAAAATAAAATCTAAAGGATCTATATTAATGCCATTAGAGGACTATGGTTTCAGCAGACAGTTTGCATGGGTGACAGATCCATTTGGTGTATCTTGGCAATTAAACTTAATATAAAAATAAAAAACCGAAGTCTATTGACTTCGGTTTTAATCTATTTGTGTTCATAAAAATACGAATTAACCAAGTAATTTTGAGAAAATATTTGTAGATTTACGACTATTTCTTCTTTGTTTAATTGTTTTGTTGTTCAGAGCTTCTGCTTTAAACTCCTTGATACGTTGTTCAACTGGAATAATTTGAGTGCTATACAATGTTTTTTCCTCCTGTAATTTTTAATTTATTTCATGTGCTTGTTTTCTTTACTATGTACAGTATAGGCTTTATATCAACGTTTATCAAGGATTTAGCACGCTATTTTTTAAAGTTTATATATTGATAATTTTCAGTTATTTTAAATTAAACAATTAATATATGAAATATATTTTCTAAATATTTAAATTCCGAACCCATTTATACATATGAATGAATAAAAATACTAATGGTAACGGTTTACAGTCGTTTTTATAAGTTTTTAGATAATTAACACACATAAAAATTACAAATTACACTGAAATTTTGGTGTAATTTGTATTCGTTTTCCTAAATTTTGCATAAAAAATGAATGTGCTTTCACACATTCATTTCTTTTAGTTTTTATTCTTATTTTTAAATATCGCTGTACTGACGACGTGTGGAACCTCGTAAATATCTCCTTCAACGGACTTTTTTAACGTATCATTAATTTCTTTTAGTACAGACTCTTTACGGTGATCACTAAATCTTGAAAGCCATGATGACGTTCCAATACGTTTCAACCATTCTTCGTCCGTGAATTTTATTTTATAATCCTTTTTGAAAAGATTTGTTAAGTCGAATTTATGGTAATTAAAGTCACTGAACCATTCTACTGGGAAACTGTTGATCATTTGTATTGAATATTTTTTTGATCCTGCAGGTTCTAATTGGTTGTATTTTGCATTTGCACGAATGATTTTCATCGTTTCTTTCATCATTGAGTTATTTACTCTAAACCCTAAATCTGAAATTATCATCATACCGTTTGGTTTTAATAGACGTTTCACTTCTTTTACCGCTTCATTTGAATCAAAATACTGCCATGCACGTAATGCAAAAATAATGTCATAATCGTTTTCTCTTAAATGCGTGTTTTCTGCAAATCCGTCATGGAATTTAACGTTGTCACCACGCGTATAATCGATTCCCATTTTTCTAAATATTTCACTCGGCTCTAATGCGTCTACTGTCGCACCTTCGTCAGACAACATTTTAGATAAAAATCCAGGCCCTGCACCGAGGTCTAATATTTTCTTACCTTTAAATTCTATACCGAGTTGTTTTATGCCATCTAATAATTCTTTTGGTATGTCGTTACGACTTTTAAAGTATTCTTCTTCAAATGTTTTTAGTTTATAATCCATGTCCTATCCGTCCTTTTCTATCAAACTATTTAATTGTATTCTATACGTAAATAACGGTATGATAAATAAATAATTGTTTTTTAATTAATATGGAGTGAATATTTTATGTCTAAACCATTACTCGCAATTACACTCATAGCGTTGATGATTTTATTATTTTACTGGGGAGTGACGTTTGTCGTACCGAGTTTCGGTTTCCCAAGAATCGTTGCATTATCTATTATATTAGGAAGTGTGGCAGGTTTCTACATATATACTATTATTGATAATAATTATCTCGATTAAAAATATATGGAGGGGAAATTATGACACAAACGAACGAAAAGCCAGATTATCGTTTAATTATCATTTTAATTAGTGGTGCGTTTATCGCATTTTTATCAAATACATTTTTAAACGTCGCATTACCATCGATTAAAAATGACTTTGGCATTTCAACGAGTAGCGTTCAGTGGGTATCGACGTCTTATATGCTCGTTGCTGGAATCATCATTCCGATGACCGCCTATTTTATGAACCGCTTTAGCGCGAAGAAAATATTTTTAAGTTCAATGGGATTATTTTTAATCGGGACTTCACTTGCAGGATTTTCAGTGACATTTCCGATGCTCATCGCAGGACGTATGATCCAAGCGACAGGTTCTTCAATACTTATGCCACTTCTAATGAATACTTTAATTAGAAGTTACCCACCTGAAAAACGTGGAACAGCTATGGGGATGTTCAGTTTAGTCATGTTCTTCGCCCCTGCAATTGGTCCGACGCTATCAGGTGTCATCATTCAACGTTATGACTGGCATGTTTTATTTTTAATGATGATACCGATCTTAATCATACTTTTAATTTCTGGTTTTGTTTTACTACCTAACGTTTTACTAAACAAAAATGCTGTTATGGACGTTCCATCTGTTATAATGTCAACGATTGGATTCGGTGCATTATTATATGGACTTGTATCAGCTGGAGATCATAAATTACTTTCTATACAAACATTTGGTCCAATTATCATTGGTGTTGTTGTCATTTACTTTTACGTGATGCGACAAATGAAATTAGACGTTCCGATGTTAAACTTTAGAGTATATAAATATCGTATGTATTTACTCGGAACGATCATTAGTGCTGCAACGAATATGGGACTATTTGCAGGTATGATTTTAGTCCCAATCTTTTTACAAGATATACAACATCGTTCGCCACTTGAAACAGGATTGCTCATGTTACCGGGTGCGTTAATTTTAGGTTTACTCTCTCCGGTATCTGGTAAGCTATTTGATATGTACGGTCCTAAAGGAATGGCAATTATCGGTTTAACCCTTGCGACTGTAACGACAGCATTTTTAGGTCGACTTACTGTGGATACGAGTTTCTCATACATTTTAACGATTTACGTCATTCGTGCATTCGGTATGACACTCGTTAACACGCCGGTTATGACAAACGGGATGAACGACCTGCCCCGTGATTTAACACCGGACGGCTCTTCACTCAACTCTATGCAAAACCAAGTGTCTGGAGCTGTTGGTATCGCCTTACTAATTTCTGTTATGCAAGGATATATTAATTTTAATTTAAATAAACTGGACGTTGTGACACCTGAAATTGAAAATCAGGTTACAATTGAAGGTATTAACTTAGCATTTAACGTCGGTGCTGTATTTATGGGAATAGGGCTCATCACTGCGTTTTTCTTAAAACGTGTGACGAGTGAAGATATGATGAAAAACGCAACGTACGCTGCACGTCCTGTTGACGAAGGACGAAAAAAAATCCGTAAAGAAGATTAATCTTCTTTACGGATTTTTTATTTTTGGGCGATACGTTTAACAATTTCTATAATCGTTTCTGTCGCTTTTTCTAAATCATTGACTGACGTAAACTCGTATCTACCGTGCATGTTTTCAGTTCCTGTAAATATGTTTGGCGTTGGAAGTCCCATAAAGGATAGCTGAGAACCATCTGTTCCTCCGCGTACTGGTTGAATGACAGGCGTGATACCGAGTGATTTCATTGCTTCTTGAGCAATTTCTACGATATAAAACTTAGGCTCAATTTTCTCTTTCATATTATAATATTGATCTTCAAGTTCTAATCTTACGTTTTGTGGACCATACGTATCTTGATATTTCTCTACAATTTTCTTCATCGTTTCTTTGCGATTTTCAAAATTATCTCTATCAAAGTCACGAATAATATACTCTAATTCAGTTTCGTCTGTTGAACCGTTAATTGTGAGTAAATGGAAAAATCCTTCATACCCTTCACTACATTCTGGAGTATCTTCAGGGTCGAACTCTAAAGCAAATTTAGAAGCGATTGTTAAACTATTGATCATTTTATCTTTCGCAGTACCTGGGTGAATGTTTTTACCTTTAATAATTACTTTCGCACCGGCAGCGTTAAAGCTTTCGTATTGAAGTTCACCAACTGGCCCACCGTCAATTGTATATGCAAAGTCTGCATTAAATTTCTCGACGTCAAACTTATGAGGTCCACGACCTATTTCTTCATCTGGCGTAAATGCAATACGGATATCACCGTGCTCGATATCGCTATTTAAAATCGCTTCAGCGGCAGTGACGATTGCAGTAATACCTGCTTTGTCGTCTCCACCTAAAAGCGTTGTGCCGTCTGTTGTAATCAGTGTATGTCCAATATAATTGTTTAAGTTCGGGAACTCTTTTACAGTCATAACGATATCTTGTGATTTGTTTAAAATGATGTCGCCACCTTTATACTGAACGACTTGTGGGTTAACATTTGTTCCTGTAAAGTCTGTCGCTGTATCAACGTGTGCTAAAAAACCAACTGTTTCAGCATCGACATTACCAGGTATTGTTGCAAATAAATACCCATTATCGTCGAGAGTAATATCAGATAAACCAATTTCTTCTAACTCTTCTTTTAACATATGTAAAAGATCCCACTGCTTACTTGTAGAAGGCGTCGTTTTACTTGAAGCGTCGGACTGAGTGTCTACTTTTGCATATCTAATGAGTCTTTCTGTAAGTTGTTCTTTCATAGTAATCTCCCTTATCCATGTAATTTATCGAAAATTAAAATCCAGAATCACGTGTTAACTTATTTTTTTCGTTATACCTTTCAATACTTAAATCGATTAATCGGTCGAGTAATTCACTATACGGTATACCGCTTTGTTCCATTAGTTTTGGATACATTGAAATCGATGTAAATCCAGGTAACGTGTTGACTTCGTTTACAATCACTTCTCCATCTTCAGTTAAAAATACGTCTACACGTGCATATCCTAAAGAGTCTAAAGTGCGGTAAGTATTTTCTGCGACTTCTTGAATTTTTTTCGTTTCGTCCTCTGTCAGTTTAGCAGGAATGATTAGCGTCGCACCGTCATCTGTTAAGTATTTTGATTCGTAATCGTAAAAGTCAACGTTTGAAACAATTTCACCTGGAATCGATACTATTAACTCGTCATTGCCAAGGACAGACACTTCGATTTCACGACCGACAATCGCCGTTTCTATGAGTACTTTATCGTCAAATTTAAATGCGTCGTTTAAAGCATGATTAAACTCGTCTTCATTCTCTACTTTACTCACACCGACTGAAGAACCTTGGTTCGCAGGTTTTATAAACATCGGTAAACCGAGTGCTTCCTCAATTAAGTTAAAATCGACGACATCCTTTTCATAAGAATGAACGACGATTCCGTTTGCCACTTGAATATGATGGTAATCGAGTAACCTTTTTGTCACGTCTTTGTCCATAGCGACTGCGCTACCTTTCGTATCACAGCCGACATAAGCGACGTTCGCACATTCAAGTAATCCTTGAACGTTGCCATCTTCACCATATGTACCATGCAGTACTGAGAAGATTGAATCGAGTTGAATTTCGCGAGACTCCGTCTCAAATTGATTACCCGGAATCACTTTCATCGTTTCTTTTTCGTCGACTAATGTTAAGTCGATTTCTGTTAAATCTGTTGTAGTGACCCACTCGCCGGTTTTTAGTACGTGAATTAAACGTACGTTATATTTTTCTTTATCGAGCGCATCTAACACACTTTTCGCTGAACGAAGTGATACTTCATACTCCGTTGATTTTCCACCGTATATTAACCCAATATTTAATTTATTCATATGATTCGTCCTTTTTCATAAATTCGTTTTTATTTTATCATATTCATTATTTATAAATCATTCTTTTTAAGTGTCGTAATTTTATTATGTTATAATTTTGATAATCTTATTTAAGGGCTGGTGCTATATGAAGCGATTCTTTTCATATTATAAACCGTACAAGACGCTGTTTATGATTGATTTTTCATCAGCAGTGTTTGTCGGATTATTAGAGTTACTTTTCCCACTCATCGTCAGTGGTTTTATAGATAATTTACTGCCGACAGGTAACTTTAAAATTATATTACTCGCAACAGTTGGATTACTCGCTGTATACATACTCAATACGTTTTTACAGTATGTCGTGACGTATTACGGACATCTACTCGGTACAAATATTGAACGAGATATCCGTAACGACTTATATAGTCACATTCAATATTTATCGTACAGATATTTTGACAATACAAAAACAGGTAAGTTGTTAACACGTTTAACAAACGATCTCATGAATATCGGTGAGATAGCACACCACGGGCCAGAAGACTTATTTATTGCCGTGATGACACTACTCGGTGCATTTGGAATTATGTTCTGGATTAACCCTGAACTTGCTGTCATTTCATTTGTGATCGTACCGCTGATTTTAATCATCGCTATTTATTTCAACAAAAAGATGACAGTTGCGTTTAGAGAATTATTCGGACGTGTCTCTGAATTCAACCATTTAATTGAAGATAAAATCGGTGGAATTCGCCTCGTTCAAGCATTCGCTCGTGAGGAAGATGAAATTAAAGCATTTAAAGCAATTAACTCACGCTTTAGAGCGACAAAACTTAAAGCATATAAAATCATGGCGTTAAACAACTCAATTTCATATATGCTCATGCGTTTTGTGACAGTATTCATCTTAATTGCGGGTGCGTACTTCGTATTAAACGATAAAATCTCTTACGGGGATTTCGCTGCGTTTATTTTAATTTCAAATATATTATTTAAACCACTCGAAAAAATTAACGCCGTCATCGAATTATATCCAAATGGTATTGCTGGATTTAAACACTTTACTGAAACGATGGCCGTCGAATCAGAAATTAAAGAAGTTGAAAATCCAATAGCGCTTGAAAATCCTAAAGGCGAAATCGTCTACCAAAACGTCTCATTCTCATATGAGGATAAAAAAATCTTAAACGACTTATCGTTTAACGTAACTCCTGGAGAAACTGTCGCACTTGTCGGGCCAAGTGGTGCAGGTAAAACGACAATTACGAGTTTACTTCCGAGATTTTATGAAGTGTCTGACGGTGCAATTACGATAGACGGCACGAACATTAAGGAATACTCATTAAAATCACTTAGAGAAAACATCGGTATCGTTCAACAAGATGTATTTCTATTCTCAGGAACGTTAAGAGAAAACGTCGCATATGGTAAACCTGATGCGACCGATGAAGAAATATACGATGCGCTTGAAAAAGCACAGTTAAAAGATCTTGTCGATAGTTATGCTAAAGGCTTAGACACAGTCGTCGGTGAACGCGGCGTGAAATTATCTGGTGGACAAAAACAAAGAATTTCGATTGCACGTATGTTCTTAAAAAATCCACCGATTCTAATACTAGACGAAGCGACAAGTGCATTAGATACTGAAACAGAGCGAGAAATACAATCCGCGTTAAACCGACTCGCAGTCGGTCGTACGACTTTAGTTATCGCTCATCGACTTGCGACAATTAAAAACGCAGATCGTATTTTAGTTGTGACACCAAACGGTATTGAAGAATCCGGATCACACGAAGAATTACTAGAAAATAGCGAAGGTCTTTACCGAGCGTTACACGATGCACAATTTGCAGCATTATAAACACAAAATAACCATCCTTTTTAATATAAAAGGATAGTTATTTTTATAGCCAAATTGTTTTTTCTTGTTTATCAGTACGTTTTCTAAGAAGTTCTTTTGCGTTGTCGTTTTCTCCAAAGAAAATTGCGCCTACAACTTCTTCGTCTTCCTCTATACCTAGTGCTGACTTTACTTCTGTAGCATTATAAACTGGCCCAGTCTTCCAAATAGAATCGATGCCCATACTCGTCGCTTGAATAAGCATATTTTGAATTGCTGCACCGACCGCTAAAATGTCTTCTTCGTATTTACCGCGTGTCTTATTTTTATTTTTACTATAGACCGCTAAAATAACAGTTGGAGCAACCATCGTTTTACTGACCATTTTAACTTTCATACGCTCAAATTCTTCTTCACTAATGTCACGGTTTTTTTGGAATTCCATTGCCGCATCATAAAACTGCTGCATGTTTTCTCCTTGCATGACAATAAACTTCCAAGGTTCAGTAATGTGATGGTTCGGCGCTTGGATTGCAGCCTCTATAATCGTTTCAACCGCTTCTTTAGAAATCGGTTCTGTTTTCTTAAATATCTTCGTACTTTTTCTATTTAAAATTGGTTCAATTACGCTCATTGGTCATTCTCCTTATTGAAATTCGTGTAGTAATTTAAACTGTATATGAATGTCATCGTGAACAGTTACGTTCTCGTCTCTCGCTAGTAATACCATCGGTTGACTCAGATATGTAAATGAAACAAATGCATCCCCTCCGACGATTTCAACATCATCGACGGTTACTGGAATTCCATCGTCAACGATTTTTATATCTTCTCGTCTTATAGCGAATAATTTACCGTTGTCTTTAAAGACGTTCATCGGATACGTCCCGAAAAACTGTGCAACGAACGGATTATTTGGATAACGATACACTTTAGACGCGTCACTAAATTGCTCGACTTCTCCGTCTTTAAGAACGAGTATTTTATCTCCTAATTTCATCGCCTCATTATGATCATGCGTAACATATATAATCGTCTTCTCTTCTTCAGTTTTAATGCGTAAAATTAAGTCAGTAATTTCTCGTTTTAAACTCGTGTCAAGACTAGCGAGTGGTTCATCCATTAATATAATATCCGCATTTGTCGCTAGACTTCTAGCTAGAGCGACACGCTGACGCTCACCGCCTGACAATTCGTTCGGAAGTTTTTCTAAATGTCGTTTAATACCAAGTTCAGTCGCAATCGTTTCAACGTGAGTTCTGAGCACCTCTTTACTCATACTTTTCTTTATACTAAACTCGATATTTTGTTTCACTGTTAAATGCGGGTACAGTGCAAGGTTTTGAAACACAAATGTTAAATTACGGTCCTTCGGTTTAGCATCGGTCATTCTTTGACCATCGATATACACTTCACCATGTGACGGTTCAAGGAGTCCAGCAATTATGCGTAAAATTGTACTTTTGCCTGATCCTGACGGACCGACAATTGCCAAACATTCTCCTTCTTTTATATTTATATTTACGTTTCGTAATGCACTCATATCTCCGAAATGCTTACTCACTTGAGTTAGTTGTACTTTATCCATAATTATATTATACATAAATTGCTTACATATTGAACTAAATCGAGAAATCTAGCATAATATAGATGATGAGCGATTATGCTTAATATTATTTTAGGAGTGGGAATTCATACATGTCACATTTAGACAAAGTTAAAAACGGTAATGGATTTATTGCAGCGTTAGACCAAAGTGGAGGTTCAACACCTAAAGCTTTACGTTTATACGGTATCGCTGAAGATAGCTACGATACTGAAGAGGAAATGTTCGATCTTGTACACCAAATGCGTACACGTATCGTTACGTCACCAGCATTTACTAGCGACAAAATCTTAGGTGCAATTCTTTTCGAACAAACGATGGAAAGTAAAGTTGACGGTAAATACACTGCGGAATACTTAAGAGACAAAGGTATCGCGCCATTCTTAAAAGTAGATAAAGGACTTGCTGATGAAGAAAACGGCGTTCAATTAATGAAACCAATGCCTGAACTTGATGAGTTATTAGACCGTGCAAATGAACACGGCATCTTCGGTACAAAAATGCGTTCAGTAATCCACGAAGCAAACGAAGGTCCGATTAAAGAAGTTGTAGAACAACAATTCGAAATCGGTAAGAAAATCTTAGCTAAAGGGTTAGTACCGATCATCGAGCCTGAAGTTGACATCAACTCTAAAGACAAAGAAAAAATCGAGGACATTTTAAAAGTAGCGATTTTAGAAGAGCTAGATAAGTTAGAAGAAGGACAAGACGTCATGCTTAAACTGACAATTCCTTCAGTAAGAAATAACTTCAAAGAATTAGTCGACCACAAACGCGTCATTCGTGTCGTTGCATTATCAGGTGGATACAGCCGTGCAACAGCAAACGAACTATTAAAAGAAAACGAAGGAATCATCGCGAGTTTCTCACGCGGTTTAACAGAAGGATTATCAGTCGATCAAACTGATGAAGAATTCAACAACCTACTCGCTGATTCAGTAGAAAAAATCTACGACGCTTCAGTTAACAAGAAATAATTAAAGATGATAAAACCGAAATTCTAATCGAATTTCGGTTTTTTCTATTTTTCAGGGTGTTTCATCGGTTCGATTGGTTAGATTTAGCTGCGTGGTGAGTTGGTATGGTGGAATCGTCGGTGATAGTTGAATCTCGCCGATGATTCTGGCGAATCGTCGGTGAATTCGATTCCCCACCGACGCTAACAGGACTTTCGTCGGCGAAATTTCTATTCGCCGACGGGAATCATCGAATCGTCGGTGAAATTCGCGATTTCTCATTTTTCGCCGACGATACTGGATTTTGCGTCGGTGTACCAAAAACTCGCCGACGATAACCCTCACAGCGACGGTGAGTTATTCATCTCGCCGACGATTCAAGATAAAATAGCAAAAGAACTCCTACAGCTCTCCTAAAAATCATTTGAAAAGTTTATAAAATCAAAAATATGTGTTTTTAGAAAATATTTTTAACAAATTTTATTTATTAAACTTATTATAATTTAATTTTATATTTCATAATACCTTTATATTTCTTAATCATATTCAAAATTAAATATTATGTTTAAAATTAAAATTTAAGGGTATTTAAGTAATATTGAATGGAGGTGATAATAATGTTTACTAAAAAATTTGTTCATCATTTGCAATTGTTATTATGTTAACTACATCGTTTATACTTAACAATTCTTTTGTATCCGCTTCCTCTAATTATGAAAAAAATTATGATGAAATGCATTATAATACCAACAGTGAAGTGGAGCAAAATTCTGCATCTGCTATAGCTATTTTTGTCGGTGGTGTGTTAGTAGGTTATTTAGTTGATGGTGTTATAGAATATACTACTGGACACAATGCATCATATTGGGTTGCAAATGGATTAGAGTGGGTAGAAAAAGCTCTTGTTGGTACCACTTATCCACCTGGCTACTATATCATCGTTACAAAAGAAGGTAATATGAGCGTCTGTGATTCATCAGGTAACTGTCAAATTAATGCAAATAATTTAAGTAAATTATGAGGAGTTGATTTATAATGAAAAACTCGAAGTACCTCGGTATATTCTTACTCGGTTTTCTCGTTGCATTTATTTTAATTTACTTGTTTGGAAACCCTTTAACTTAGAATAGGAGTTTATGATTGAATTCACGAAAGTTTTTTATCAAACTAAAAGTCCTTCGCACTACATAACTATTTAGAGATAGTCTCAAAATATTATGACTTGTGAAGGACTTTTTATATTTCATTCGTCTTATACTAATTATTGTGATACCGTTGAATTGAATTACTATTACAAAGAAGGTTAAACTATGACTTTAGAAATATTATACGAAGACAATCATGTCATTGTTGTGACGAAGCCGAATAATATACCGGTTCAGGCGGATGATTCGAATGATAAAGACATGCTGACGATCGTAAAAGAATATATTAAAGAAAAATACAATAAACCGGGCAATGTCTTTTTAGGTCTCGTCCATCGTCTCGACCGTCCAGTTGGTGGTGCGATTGTGTTTGCGAAAACGTCTAAAGGTGCGAGTCGCCTTTCAAATGAAATTCGTAAACAGACGTTCGAGCGCAAATACTTAACGGTCATTGAAGGTTATCTAAAACAAAGTGGCACGCTTGAAGACTATTTAGTTAAAAACCGTAAGACGAACACGTCTTATGTTACGAGTAAAAATACAAAGGACGCAAAGCGCGCAGTGCTTGATTATAAAACAATCGGTGTAGATGAAGCACTTAGCCTACTCGAGGTTAAACTTCATACCGGTCGTTCACATCAAATCCGCGTACAACTATCAAATCAAAATACTCCAATTTTCGGGGATCAACGATATAACAAAAATAGTACAGTCGGCGAACAAATCGCTTTATGGAGTTCTGAAATCAAATTTAAACATCCAACTAAAGATGAAATCATCACTGTAACTAGCCAACCGCCAAACCGCTATCCTTGGAATAGATTCACGAATTAAGTCTATTTGACTTAATTCGTGTCTATCATTAACGTACCGTAACTGACGACGAGCTTCACTTTATACTCCCCGTCTCCGAGGACCTCTCCATCTAGCGTATCGTCGTAACCTTCAATATCGAGTAATCCAAATTGCTCTTTTAACGTTAACTCGTTATTTTTAAACATCTCTTTTAACGTAACCATCGCGTTACCTGTCGCAACTTTCCCGTCGATATGTTGATCCGGATTGACATTATTTAAAACGAGCTTCCCAGTACTGACGTTAAATTTTAAATGGTTCGTATCGACGTCATCAATTCGCATCTCTCCCGTTTGGAGATAACACGTGAGCGTATCCGCTTCTACTCTCTTCACTAATACTTGCCCGACGTCATTTTTAAATTGTATATCTTTCGCTTTTATACTGTCCGCATGAATTGAACTGTAATGCTGCGTCATTTCAAGTCGCTCGATTTCTTTATCTGGTAAATAGATGTCTAATCGCGTGTTTTTATTTGCATGAGACAGCTTTAAATTCAGATGAAAAACCCCGTCTTTAATTTCATATTGAACGTTTTCCAAGTCAATATCTTTCGTTACGTTAAAATGCAAATCTTCATCGTCTGATTCATACACATAAACTGGGACAAACGTCGTCTCAAAACTAAAGTGCGTAATATCTTCATCAATCGTTAAATCTTTTTTACTATATAAATACTTTTCAGCAAGTGCTTCCGGGGCACCTAATTCTTTTATTAGTGCGTCATCATCCTCACTGTCTCGAAAGCGATTCATCAATTTATCGATTATTTTATCTTGTCGTTTAGTTGGGAGGGATTGTAAATGATACTTCACAGTCCCTAAATACTCATAACGGTCCATTTCGTGGCACCTTCCTTTTTAAAACTAATTTTCTTATATATACTAACTGTAAAGACGTAAAGGAGAATTCTCATGACATTATTTCATCACGATTCATTATACTATAGCGAAAAAGTAAAACAAAAAGAAGTCAGCGTCACAGATCTCGTCGAGCGTGCGTTACATAATATCGAGCATTACGACGACATGAACGCTGTCATTCATATAGAAAAAGATAAAGCACTCCGTACCGCACGAGAAATGGACAAAGCGTTGAGTACATTATCTTTAGAAGAAATAAAAACATTGCCTCCATTTTACGGGGTGCCAATTGTCGTTAAAGACCTCGGGCAAGAAGAAGAAGGTATTAAAGCGACAAATGGTTCCTATTTATTTAAAGACTACATCGCAAAAACTTCGAGCAACTTTGTAACTCGACTCATTGAAAACGGGTTTGTCATCGTCGGACGAACAAATGTCCCAGAATTCGGGTTTAAGATGGTCACTGATTCAGATCTTTTAGGAAATTCTTACGCACCATTTGGTCGACCACTCTCTTCAGGTGGTTCAAGTGGTGGCGCGGCAGCTGCGTTAAAAGCTGGACTCGTCCCTGCCGCTTCCGGAAGTGACGGAGGTGGTTCGATTCGTATACCGGCAAGTTTTAACGGTTTAATCGGCTTAAAACCGACAAGAGGACGCGTCACAAGCGGTCCGGGAAGTTATAGACAATGGCAAGGTGCGTCCATTGATTTCTTTTTAACAAAATCAGTGAGAGAAACGTACGAACTTCTAAAGATGATGGACGTCCAGCCACCTGCAGCGCCGTATATTGCACCGCCACTTACGATACGCGAACTTACACCGCCTAAGAAACGCTTAAAAATTGCGTATAGTGCGGAATCTCCCATTGGTTCAGAAGTAAACGATGAAGCTGTTAAAAGCTTAAAATATACAGTCGAAGTGCTTGAATCACTCGGTCACGAAGTTGTAGAAGACACTGTACCAGTCGACGGGCAAAAAGCAATTCATTCATACTTCACTATGAACATGGTAGAAACTGCTGCGATGTTTAAATCTATGGAGCAAAGTTTAGGCCGTGAGATTACAAAAGACGATGTCGAACTTATCTCATACGGTATGTACTATGCAGGCTTAAAAGTACCTGGATGGATGTACACACAGTCACTTAGCTACTGGGATACGTTAAGTGAACAGTATCACCGATTTTTAGACGATAACGGCTATGACTTTTACTTAACACCAACAATGAATGGTCCGACAAAAGACATCGATCAGTTCAAACCATCAGATGAGGCATTTAAAAAACTCGAAAATATAGAAAGTTTATCAGACGATGAAGTATCTCATATTTTTGAAGACGTCTTTAAAACGAGCAGCGCGTATAGTCCGTACACATGGACGATCAACTTAACCGGACAACCCGCAATTAGTCTTCCGCTATATAATACAGACGAAGGCTTACCTGTCGGAAGCATGTTTATCGCACGTAAAGGTGAAGAAGATAAATTACTACAACTCGCTTTAGAAATTGAGAACGCCGGACGATTAGACACGAAAGTTTTTCATCCGAAGAAGCGTTAACGATATTGTTATAAAGGGAAGAGTTTGATATTATTTATACACTAATAAATTGAATGGAGATTACTATGGACCTTTTAAAACAGCGCATATTAAATGACGGTGAAGCCTTAAACGAAAATGTACTGAAAGTTGATTCATTTTTAAATCACCAAATCGATCCTCTACTAATGAAAGAAGTTGGACAAGAGTTTATTCACCGATTTGAAGACGTCGAGTTCAATAAAGTGTTAACACTCGAATCTTCAGGGATCGCACCATCTGTGATGGTCGGTTTACTTTTAGATATCCCAGTTGTTTTCGGACGAAAAAGACAATCGTTAACGTTAAGCGATGACTTATACACGTCACAAGTGTTTTCATATACAAAGCAAGAGACGAACACGATCGCAGTAGCGAAAAAGTTTTTAAGTAAAGATGATAAAGTACTCATCATCGATGACTTCTTAGCAAACGGTGAAGCGGCGGGCGCTCTTATTGACGTCGTTGAACAATCCGGTGCAGAAATTGTCGGTGTTGGAATCGTCATAGAAAAGGCATTCCAAAGTGGCGGTAAAATTTTACGCGATAAAGGATACCGCGTAGAGTCACTTGCACGCATCGAGTCGATGTACGATAAACAAGTCAAATTCGTAGGTGACAATTAATGGAGCAAAGACAGCATCTTAAAGATGCTTCACTCGGACTGCAGCACGTACTTGCGATGTACGCAGGTGCCGTGATCGTGCCGTTAATCGTTGGTTCCTCGATTGGCCTAACGACTGCACAACTGACGTATTTAATCTCAATTGATATTATGATGTGCGGTGTCGCTACTATTTTACAAGTATGGAAAAACAAATTTATGGGAATTGGACTCCCAGTCGTACTAGGATGTGCATTTACCGCCGTCGGACCGATCATCAACATTGCAAATACATATAGTATCCAAAGTGTGTACGGGGCAATTTTATCCGCAGGGTTATTCGTCGTTATCGTCGCAAGATACTTTAGTAAACTGATAAAATTCTTCCCTCCAGTTGTAACAGGAACGGTCGTCACAATTATCGGTTTAACACTCATTCCAGTTGCTTTAAATAACTTCGCTGGAGGCCAAGGTGCAGAAGATTTCGCATCGATTGAAAATGTCTCGCTCGGATTTATAACGTTACTTATTATACTCGTCGTTTTAAAATTTGCACGCGGATTTTTCGCATCCATCGCGATATTAATTGGAATCATCGTCGGGACGATTATTGCAGCCTTTTTCGGACAAGTCGATTTATCTCCAGTAAAAGAGGCATCATGGTTACACTTACCGGTCGTCTTTTACTTCGGAACACCAGAATTCCACTTAGTACCGATACTGACGCTTATATTAGTTGCGATGGTGAGTTTAGTAGAATCTACAGGAGTCTATTTCGCGCTCGGAGATATTACTGATAAAGAAATTCGTGAAGCAGATTTAAAACGTGGATACCGTGCAGAAGGTTTTGCGATTATGCTCGGAGGACTATTTAACTCACTGCCTTATACGACATTCAGTCAAAACGTCGGACTCATTCAACTGTCTGGTGTACGTAAATTGAAAATTATTTACATCGCTGGAGTTATGCTTATGATTTTAGGGCTGATGCCAAAAATTGGAGCAGCAACACTCGCAATACCAGAATCCGTCTTAGGTGGCGCAATGATTGCGATGTTCGGAATGGTCAGTGCATACGGAATCAAAATGCTTAGCACAGTAAACTTTGAAAACCAAAATAACTTAATGGTCGTCGCGATCTCACTCGCACTCGGGCTTGGAGTCACTGCAGTACCAGACGTCTTCAGTAGTCTCCCGTCAAGTATTTCTGTTATCACAGAAAGTGGAATTGTAATGGGTAGTTTATCGGCAATCATTTTAAATATCGTATTAAACTTTAACTTAGAACCAAGCGATGAAATAAAAGATCAAATATATGAAGCGGCAGAAGATGACGCAAAATAATAGAGCGCACTCATGGGAGTGCGCTTATTTTTGTAGGTTTCGGATGTAGTTTGATGAGGGTTTCTTGGATTTTTGGGGAATCGTCGGTGAATCTCAAATCCCACCGACGCAGACAGCACTATCGTCGGCGAAATTTCTATTCGCCGACGGGAATCACCGAATCGTCGGTGAATTTCGAGATTTTCGGTTTTTCGCCGACGATTCGTCATTTTGCGTCGGTGTACCAAAAACTCGCCGACGATAGCCGCCATAGCGACGGGGAGTTTTTCATCTCGCCGACGATTCGTCCGAACCACCCCTAAAAAGATGAAAAACCACTCTAAAACTCTATTTTCTATAGTACTCCTTATGAAGTGCTTTTACTCTATCTTCAAATTCTTTAACTGGACCAATTACTTCGATATCTTCAGCAATATCTGTAATTCTTAAGGGTCTCACGCGTCCAGCTTCTACTCCGAATTCTTTCTGCCACTTTCTAAACTGTGCACTACTCGTTGCATAGACAATCTTACCTAGTCCGTTTATTGCATGTGCATTTGCGCACATCGGACAGTGTTCGCCTGAAGTGTACACGACCGCTTCTTTTCTTTCTTCCTCAGATAAGTTCACACTCGCCCACTGTGCGATATGAAGTTCAGGGTGCTTCGTATTATCTCCGGTAGAAATTCTATTATGGTCTTTAAATAGTATCTCCCCTTCCTTACTAACAAGCACTGAACCAAACGGTTGGTCTCCTTTATTTAACGCCTCTTCTGCAAGACTAACAGCGAGTTCAAGATATTCTTTTTCTTTATTTGTCAGCATAATTACACTCCTAATCCTTTCTATACTTACTTTCTATTCTAATCTGAAACAGATTATAAATCACTGAATTGAGTTAGGCATAAGTCCAACCTCGTCTATTATTTTATAATTTTGAGTTTAAAAATATCTCAATTAGGTAATTTTAAGAATAAGGAACACTGCCGTAACGGTTTTTGATTAAGTTCCTTAAATGAGACCTGTTAGTAATTTTGCTTTAATTACTACATATTTGATAGGAGAAATTTAAATGAAAAAGTTTTGGATGGTCCTGCTGGCCCTATCTTTTATAACGCTCGTTGCGTGTTCTTCTAATGAAGATAAAGACACGAATACTAGTAATGAGTCAGCGGATGAAAAGACAGAGGAAGTTGAGAAAGAAGAATCGACAGACACTGAGGGCGAAGAGAATAGTGAGTCATCTAAGAAACCTGAATATGATGAGGCGAAAGCTACGACTAACATCATGAAAAAAGAAGCAGACGGCTTACTTAGTACAATCGAAATGAAACATGCAGATGACGTATTACTGGAACAAAACCAGGTCACTGAGGGCGAATACAGCACACTTGGTGTGAAAGACAAAAAAGAGGCACAAGAAAAGGTTAAAGAATTCGGTGATGAAGAAAAATATAAAGACCAAGAAGGTGTCGAATACTCAGTAGAATTTAATGATGATACTTTCATCGAAACATTCAAAGTCGACTACACAGTCGCAGATTTCAGTGTAGTGTCATCACTACCTGACTCTGGTACAGAATCACAGTTTGTAAGCTATGAATTAAGTGTAGATAACTTTAAAAAACAAGGATATTATCTTGAAGGTGAAGAATCGAGTGAAGTATTCCTTCTTGAACAAGAAGGCTATATTTATGAAGTATCTGTTTTACAAGACGGAAACAACAAAATTTTAAAACAGACAACTTATAACGAACAGTCATATGAATCGCTTGGCTTAGCAGATAAAAAAGCTGCAGAAGAACAATTTAAAGATATCGCCAAAAATTATGAAGAGTTAAACAAACTTGACGGTGTGAATTTTGATATGAAATTCGAAGATGATAAATTCACTGTAGAAGGCGTCATGGATTATGAAAAAGTTAAAGATCTAGATAAAGTTCTTCAGTTAATGGGTATTGAGCAAGTAGATGAAAGTGCAAAAGAAGAAGCACGAAACTACACAGAAATCGCGATGGCTCTTCTAGGAAATGGATTAGAACATGTAGAAACAAAGAAATAACATAAAAGCACGCAAGCTGAAAAATCCTTCAGCGCGTGCTTTTTAATTTGAAAACTAATCCTTCTTATACGCAATCATCCCAGCACTTACAAAAAATAAAATCCCTGGCACGATGTAAAATAAAAATAAGAATCCACCAAGTTTTTCTGGTATAAGAGTCGCCAGCAGCATCATTACAAAGCTAATGACTAACAGTGTAAATATCGTATTTCTCATTTTCATATGTTTACCCTCATAAATTTTAAAATTTTAATAGTAAATCATCAAAATCATTTCATGAAATATTTACTATTAAACATTTGATAGAGACATTTCTAATGTCTTCAAGACATGTCCATCAAATTCATCATCATATTCATCTACAATTTTAAATCCTAGTTTCTTATAAAAATTAACCGCATTAATATTACTCTTTTCAACTTCTAAAAATATTTCTTCAAAAACTTCTACTTCTTGAATACTATGTTTTATTAATTTAGTACCAATACCTTTTCCTTGATAAGCTGGCAACAAATATATTGCGGTTAAATCATATGTATTCGGTTTATTTGTCTCATTAAGGTTAATAAAACCAACGATTTTTCCCTTATCTTCTGCAACAAAAACAATCTGTTCGAGACGTTTTTTTAGCATCTCATCACTATATGCTGAATTTAAAAAATTATTTTGCACTTCTTCTGGAATTATATCGTAATATGTATGATTCCAACTCTTTTTAGCAACATATTGAACATCTGGAATGTCTTTCTCTTCCATTGGTCGAATGATTAAATCCATACCCATCTCCCCCTTTTTCTATTTTACCAATCATAGTGTATAGAACAAAATTAAAATCAAAAAGCACGTACCCTAATAAATCAAGGAAACGTGCTTTAAAATCTGCCAATGTACGTTAAACTTTGAGCTATATAATTTTTACATCATCTCACTATAAGCTGTAGCTAGTCTTATAAATCGTGTAGTAATTATCCGCAAAGTTATTGTATGAAACATCTACAATGCATTTCGGCTGTCAAGAAATATTAAAAAAGAATAATTAATAAATATTCATTTAATATTTGATAACTACACGTTTTTAGAAAAAGTTTTGAACGTATGAAAAAATGAACAAATATTAAGTTGATAGTAGTACACAAAACTTAAAAATGTTCTGAAACATTCTTACTAAATAAAAGTAATAAGGGAATAAAAGAAAATTGACTAGAATAAAATCCTAAAATCTGGGACATCCAGTCAATTATCTACTTAAATATTTAGGCGATTAATTTGGGTTTAGTATAGTTATCACAGTTTCTTTTTACTAACATATCCTGGCTTACCGAGCATTTCAAACATATTTGTCTTATATGCTTCCACACCTGGCTGATCAAAAGGATTTATTTCTAATAAATAACCGCTCATCACACATGCTTTTTTGAAAAAATAAACAATATAACCAAATGTATAAGCATCAAGACGTGGTACATCTAAAACCATATTCGGCACACCACCATCGACATGTGCCATCAATGCAGCATCACTAGCTACACGATTTATTTCATTGAGTGATTTGCCTACTAAATAATTTAATTCATCTAAGTTTTCCTCATCTTGTTCTACGAATAACGTCTCAGCTTCTTCTTCCACTCGTAAAATAGTTTGGAATAATTGGCGTCTACCATCTTGGATATATTGCCCTAATGAATGTAAATCTGTTGGAAAATTAGCAACCGCAGGGAAAATTCCTTTCCCATCTTTTCCTTCACTTTCCCCGAATAATTGTACCCACCAATCTGTAAAGTAACGTAGTTTCGGATCATAGTTTGACAAGATTTCTGTTGTAAAATTTTTCTCATATAAAAGATTTCTAATAACAGCGTATTGATATGCAATATTATTATGTAATGTCGGGATAGCTAAATCTTCTGATGCTTGCCTTGCCCCTCTTATAACTTCATCAATATCTATCCCACTTGCTGCCATTGGTAATAATCCGACTGGGGTCAGGACAGAATATCTTCCACCAATATCATCAGGAATAATAAACGTTTCATAGCCTTTTTTATCAGCTAAAACTTTTAAAGCACCTTCCGACTTATCTGTAGTGACATAAATACGTTTAGACGCCTCTTCTTCACCGTACTTCTCCTCTAAAAACGTACGGAAAATACGGAATGCAATGCCCGGTTCAGTCGTCGTTCCACTTTTTGAAATAATATTAATAGAAACATCCACATCTTTTAATGCATGTAACAATTCCTTGTTATATGTTGCACTAATATGATGTCCGGTAAATATAATTTCTGGTATATGATTTTCTTTGTGCCCAAGATACCCGAATGTATCACCTAACATTTCAATCGCTGCATGCGCTCCTAAATAAGAACCTCCAACTCCGATAACGAGTAAAACATCTGAATCCTTTTTTATTCGTTCAGCAACAGTCTTGATCCGTGTTAATTCTACTTCATCTACTGGAACATCTAACCAACCGAGAAAATCTTTTCCCATTCCATTTCTTGAATGAATTAAATCATGATAATGACGGATAATTGGGTCATAACTATTTATATCTTTTTGTGAAATAAAGCGTAACACATGTTCATATGAAAAATGCAAGTATCCCATCGCTAACTCCTAAAATGAAAATAAAATAATAATTATATACTACCATTTCACCACTAAATAATCTACAAACGTTTTCTTTATTTGAAAAACGAAACTAAACGAGTCTCAATCGATTTATGCAATTTTCTAATGAATGAGTGACTTTCCTCTAGTGATGATTCCTTCACTCCATAATAGAATTTAATTTTTGGCTCTGTTCCTGATGGACGAATAACAACCCATGCACCATTATCTAATATATATTTTAATACATTCGATTTGGGCAACATAATATCTTCCAATTCGCCGTTCGATACAACCATACGTTGTTGTATTTGATAATCTTCACGTACGTTTACGTTAACATTAGCGAATTCATTTGGAGGATTATTTCGGAAATCTTCTAAGATTGCTTGAATTTGTGCTGTACCATCTTTTCCTTCTAATGTAATCGATTGTAAATCTTCTACATAATACCCATACTTTTCAAAAATCTCTTGTAAGCCATCATATAAGTTTTTTCCTTGATTTTTATAAAAGGCTGCTACTTCTGCAATTAATAAACAAGTTTGAGCAGCATCTTTATCACGAACAAAATCTCCAATTAAATATCCATAACTTTCCTCATATCCAAATAAAAAAGTATGTTCTTTCGTTTCTTCAAAAGCCTTCATTTTCTCTGCAATATATTTAAATCCAGTGAGTACATCGAATGTTTTAATACCATGTGCCTTCGCAATATCACTACCCAATTCAGAGGTTACAATCGTTTTTAACACTGCCGAATTGTCTTCTAAAGTTCCTTGTGCTTTTTTCTCTGTAATTAAATAATGTAATAAAATAGCACCAATCTGGTTACCTGTTAATAATTTATAAGTTCCTTCAACGTGCACTGCTACTCCGACACGGTCTGCATCTGGATCTGTTGCTAACAACACGTCTGCATTGAGTTTTTCCCCTTCTTCCATGGCAAGCTTAAATGCTGAAGCTTCTTCAGGGTTTGGATAATCTAGTGTAGGGAAGTCTCCATCAGGTTGTGCTTGTTCTTCCACAACAGACACGTTTAAAAAACCTGCCATTTTAAGAGCCTCTTGTACCGGACGATTCCCCGCTCCATGTAGAGGAGTATATACAATTGATAGTTCATCAGACATTTCATTAATTCTCGATCGGTTTACTATAAGTTTCTGTAAATTCATTAAATAAGCGTTATCCACTTTGTCACCGATCATCGTTAATAAACCTTTTTCCAATAGTGAGTTTTCATCTGCCACTTTTATTGATAAAGGAGCTGTAATTGCATCTACACTTGCTACAATCTCATCTGCTACTTCTGATACTATTTGAGCTCCATCTTCTCCGTACACTTTAAAACCATTGTATTCTGAAGGGTTATGGCTTGCTGTAATAACTACTCCGCTAAAGGCATGTAGATAGCGTACTGCAAATGATAATTCTGGTGTCGTACGCAAACTTTCAAATAAGTATACTTTAATTCCAAGGTTACCGATTGTCTTTGCTGTTTCCATTGCAAATTCAGGTGACATATGACGGCTATCATAAGCAATGACGACGCCACGGCTTTTCGCTTCATTTCCTTTTGACTCTATATAGCGTCCTAAACCTAAAGCCGCTTTACGCACCGTGTATGTATTCATTCGATTTGTACCAGCACCAAGCAATCCTCTCATTCCAGCTGTTCCAAATTCTAAATACTTATAAAATCGATCTTCTATTTCTTTTGTATCCTGTATATTTAATAATTCTTTTTTTAACTTTTCCTCTAAATCTGGAGAGTCAACCCATGTTTCATATAACGTTCTAAAATCCACGCCTCATCCTCCTAATATATTACAAATAAAGATGTACCTATCAATATTAAGTATACATTGGTTAAAAAAGGTTTTCATTAATTATCCTTAAATCAATGTATTAAACTCGTTTACAATTTTACAGAAATAGATTTAATCAATAAAATTCCATAGACTTACTTAAAATTAAATAATCTCAATTCTAAAACTTAAATTTCAAGTTTAAGTTAGCCACTTGA
>NZ_KV802777.1:0-5550 GCF_001810835.1 Nosocomiicoccus sp. HMSC067E10
ATTTTAGTGTCCAACTTTAGGGGTGCACCTCACTCATTGAGCTGTTTGCGTTTTTAAATATTATTCTCGTTTAATCTTAACTGTTCTACTTTCGAAATACGATTCATAATTTCTAGTCTTGAAGGGGCAACAGATACTTTGATGCCAAGTTCTTTCAATACTCGAACCGCATCTTTTAGTTTGGATGTGTCATTTTGTTTCATAATGACTCTCCCTTCCTATCGAGTTAATTATAATTATACAGACACTGTGGTAATATTACTATAGTTATTCAAAAAACTTTTTACATATTTGTCACGAATACATTAAAAATTTATGAGAGGATTTTTAAAATTGTATTATTTCAGTACATTAATGAATATATCTCAATCCGTTGCTGATTTTTTCTCATCACTTTCGTATGCAACGATTTTTACATTTATCATCTTACTCATTAACTTCGTACTCGCAATTGGTATGATCTTTTGGGAGCGTAAAAGTGCTCAAAGTGTTTGGGCATGGCTATTTGTCCTCTTCTTCATACCAATTATCGGATTTATTTTATATGTCTTATTCGGTCGTACGATATACAATAAAGAAATTTTTAAAATATCCGAAGAAGATAAAATTGGTCTTGAATCACTCGTTACAGAGCAACTCGAAGATATTAAGATGGACAAGCTAACACTTCCGTCAGAAGAAGCTAAAAAACATCGTAAACTGATCCATATGTTATTAAACAATAATCAGTCATTCATAACGTCTAATAACAAAGTAGAGACATTTTATGAAACGACAGAGTTTTTTGATCAGATGATACATGATATAGAAAATGCAAAAGACCATATTCACTTTCAATTTTATATTTTTAGATTAGATTCACTTGGCCAAAGAATTTACGACGCCCTACTTAAAAAGCAAAAAGAAGGGGTTGACGTTAAAATTTTATATGACGACATGGGCTCACGTACTTTAAAACTTAGAAACTTTAAAGAGTTACGTGATTACGGCGGAAAAGTTGAAGCATTCTTCCCAAGTCGTCTCTCTCTTATAAACCCTCGTATGAATAACCGTAATCACCGTAAAAACATTGTTATAGACGGTAAAATTGCATATACGGGAGGTACAAATGTCGGAGAAGAATATATCGGTTTGAGTAAAAAATTTGGCTACTGGAGAGACACGCATATTCGAGTTCAAGGAAACGCTGTAAAATCTCTACAACTACGTTTTATGCTTGACTGGAACTCTCACGCAACGCGTGACAATTTAAAACACCATCCACGTTACTTCCCAGAAATTCCAGTCGTTGGTGATACGACGATGCAAATCGCAGCAAGTGGTCCAGATGAAGAATGGGAGCAAATTAAATACGGTTACTTAAAAATGATCAACTCAGCTAAAAAGTCTATATACATTCAGTCACCGTACTTTATACCTGACCAATCGATGAGAGAAGCGATTAAAATCGCACTCCTGTCAGGCGTCGAAGTTAACATTATGATCCCACCATTTCCTGACCATCCATTCGTATACTGGGGGACGTATCATAACGTTGGAGAGCTTGCGATGATAGGAGCAAACGTCTACATTTATGAGCGTGGTTTCCTACATCAAAAAGTAATGATAATCGATGACGAAGTCGTATCGATTGGATCATGTAATATGGATAACAGAAGTTACGCACTAAACTTCGAAGTCAACGCGTTTATATTCGATGAAAAAGAAGCGATAAAAAATAGACTTCAATTTGAAAAAGATGCGCTACATTCACGCATACTTTCACCGGAAGTCTATCAATCTAGAAGTAAGTGGATTAAATTTAAAGAAGCAATCGCAAATTTAATTGCACCGATACTATAAAAAAAGCTCCGTTTAGCTATAGCTAAACGGAGTTTTGTTATTTCTTCTTTTTGTTTTTATTCGGTAATACTTTTGCACCTTGTGATTTTCTTTCTTTTTCTGCAAGTTCTTTTTCGTGTGCTGCTAAAATCGGCGCCATTTCTTCATCGACCTTTTTACGGTAATATAAGTTACCGATAATCGTTTGAAGGATTAAGAACGCACCACCGACTGCCCAGTATAATGGTAAGGCAGATGGTGAAATCACCGAAATCCACAGAATCATCAGTGGCGAAATAAACATAAATAATCGCATTTGCTTTTGTTGTTCTTCTGGTAAGAACATCATAGATACGTATGCTTGAACCGCGTATACGAGTACCGCGATCGCAATCATAATAATACTGCGCTCTGTTAAGTCCATCCATAAGAATTCTGGATATTTAGTAATACCACCTTCTGATGGATATTTTAAAGCGAAGAATAACGCCATAACGATTGGCATTTGAATTAAGATTGGTAGACATCCAACATTTAATGGGTTAATATCGTGTTTCTTATATAACGCCATCATCTCTTGTTGAACAGCCATTTTTTCTTCTTGCGTCGTCGCAACTTTCATACGGCGCTGAATATCTTCCATTTCTGGTTTAACAATCTTCATCTTCTCACGCATCAACATTTGATTTTTATATGTTTTCATCATGAATGGGAAGATGATTAAGCGCACGATTAACGTTAATACGATAATCGCAAGACCATAGTTATGGTTTAAGTGATCTCCAAGCCAATGAAGTAAGTTGTCCATTGGTTGAACAAATGTATTAAAGAAAAAACCATCTCTGTTTTCAGGCTTCGAGTAGTCACACCCTGCTAAAAACAAGACGAGGCCCATCGTTAACGGTAACAGCCATTTTTTAGCCATAATTTCACCTCTAATTTTATATACAAGAGTGATTGTACCATACTTACAACCACATTTACAGATAAAACATGAGGAAAATAGGCGATATATTTGAATCTACTCAGAAATATTTAATCTTCTTTTATTCATTAATCGCATACTATTCAGAGTAACGATTAAAGTCGCTCCGATATCAGAGAATATCGCAATCCATAAAGTTAACCATCCTGGAATCACGAGTAGTAATGCAATTAGTTTAATCCCTAATGAAAATGTAATATTTTGTTTTATAATTGTTAACGTCTTTTTGCTTAAACGAATGATGTAATGTCGATAAAATGATTCAGTGGACCATTCTTTTTACCGATATCTAGACTGTTTTTTAAACCAGCAGTGACGTATCGCTTCGCTTTTCTAAACGCGTCTTCTAAACTATTCCCTTTTGCAATCTCTGCCGTGATAACTGCAGAAAACGTACTGCCACTTCCACGCTTATTTTTTGTCTGAACGATTGCTTCAGTGAGTTTTAACGACGTCGTCTTCGTATATAAATAATCACACGCTTCACCAGTCATATTACTATCGTTAATAATTACTGCTTTTACACCGATTTCTCTTAAAAAGATTTTCGCTGCTGTTTCGATATCTTTTTCAGTCTCAATATCAATACCTGTTAACGATTTTGCTTCGTTGATGTTCGGTGTCACGACTGCAGCATGATGAAGTAATTGTTGTTTTAACACACTCGTCGTCTCTTCTGAAATAATACGCTGTCCTTCGCGTGTAAAAATGTACGGATCGACGACGAATGGTATATGATACTGTTTGACGTATTTCGTGAGCATTTCAATCATCGGTATGCTCGTGATCATTCCGGATTTCATTGCAAATGGAATTGTGTCATCAAATATACTTTTAAGCTGCTCTTCTAAAAAATCATCTGGTATTTCTAATACATCTTTAATACCACTCGAGTTTTGTGCCGTTAAACTTGTAATTGCAGACATTCCGTATACACCTAAATTTTGAAACGCCTTTAAATCTGCATTCACGCCAGACCCTCCTGTTGGATCATAGCTCGACACAGTGAGCACAATTGGTAATGTCATTGTAGCTCCTCCTTTACTTTACAAAATATTGTTTAATCACTGTCTCTAATACGACAGGTAACTCTTTAAACGCACTCGGCTTTAATAATCTCTCTGTAACTTTATGCGCATCTTTACCGATTGGACCGCAGTTTAATACCGGTGCTGATATTTCTTTAATATCTTCAAAAGGTATCATATACGTCTTATTAAACGTCGGAGTGTTTAAGCTAAATACTCTATCACTTTCATAGCTCGTCGCGTATTTCACATAACTTAAGTCACAAATACCGTTAAAGAAATGTACTTGTTCAACGTTACGATTCAATAGTTTACTCGTTTCTTTTATCGTTTCGACGATATTTTGAACGAGTGTATCTTCTGAACTGTTAGTTGCTGGATAATAAGGCGGAGTGAAAAACGTGACGACTGTTGGTCCTAAATGACGCAGTAACATCATAATTTTGTCGATTGCTTCGATACATTGTAAATGATCGTCTTGATTGTTTGAAATACTTTCTAGTAGTTCACTGACTTTATCTTCCCCAAATTTATCGATTGCTTGTTGAAGTAACTCTTCATACGTACAGACGTTTACATTTACTTTTTCTTCTTTATAAATACCATCGTCAAACGTTTGAATAACTTCATTTACCTCATCCACCGACTCTTTGACAATCGTGTTGAACGTATTAAATATCTCACTCGCATTTTGTTTAAATATAAATAAATTATATAAACTGACCGTTCTAAACGGCGTTTGAACGTCGTAGTGCGCCTTTAAATCACGCATCATCAACGAAACAGGTAACGGTGTTTCTTCACCCTCATAGCGCTCTATAAACGATTTGTTGTATTCCATATTTTTATTGATGAAGCTCATTATGTAATTCGAGCTTAAACCGTTCATCGCGTTACCGACGTGCGTTTCTTTACCGTAAACGTACACTGCAGGCATTAACTTTCCAATCGTTCCAGTATATACGTAGTGCGTATTGTTACCAGGTGCTTGTTGGAATGTCGGCTCACTATTTAAGTGAAGTACGATATTTAAATCTTTTTCTTTTCTTATTTCATTGATTTTTTTAACTGCTGCTAACATTCCTTTAGATCCTACTTCTTCATCAGGCACTGTAACGAGTAATAAGTTTACGTCCCAGTTTTCAAGCGCTGCTTTTTCGATTAAAGACATATGGAGCATAAGACCTGGTTTCATATCCATACTACCACGACCAAAATAATAGTGTCCTGTTTTAATATCAGATACGGCATCATCATTTAAGTACGTATGATCAGATTTAAAAATATCTGTTATTTTATCCATATTAAATGCATGTTGTTTATACTCTCCAAAGTCATCGATACCGACTGTGTCGAAGTGACTAATTAAAACGACTGTATCATTATTTTCATTACCAGCGTAATGTGCAAGGACAGCACGTCGGTCATCTTCAGTATGCGCAAAATATATGTGATCACTATGTGTATTAAAATAATCGAGTTTGAGTAATTCACTCTTTACTAAGTCTGGAAAACTTTTCTCTCCTGTTGAATGTGTGATTGAATCATGTTTAACGAGTGTTTTTAATAACTCTACACGGCTCTCTTCTGTTTGCCATAAACCGTTCATCGTTAAATTCCTCCATTACTTTGTTCTATATATAAGACTACAACTTTTTGACGTCTTTTGATAGCGTTTTTATTTACTTAAATTTCAAGTTTAAGTTAGCCACTTGA
>NZ_KV802778.1:0-806 GCF_001810835.1 Nosocomiicoccus sp. HMSC067E10
TTCAGAGTTATAACAATCCATAATCGTTGATAAATATAGTTTCTTGCCTTTGATAGGTAACACAAACTCTGTGACATCTGTGACCCATAGTTGATTAAATGTTTTCGGCTTAAAGTTACGCTTTACCTTATTTGGAGAGACTTTTCCAACTTGCCCTTTATATGAACTGTAACGTGTTCTCGATTTGTTTTTGAATTTTTGACACAGTAAATTATAGGTTTTCATAATACGTAACAAGCGCTTATGATTCACCACAATTTGTTCTCTGTTTTCGAGTATTGCTTTGATTCTTCTGTAACCATATCTACCTTTATGTTTTGATACAATTTCTTTAATTTTATTTACTAGCCATCGATCTTTTTGTTTCTGATCATCCATATGTTTTATCCAGTAGTAATATACAGACTTTGGTAGCTTCAACACTGTTAAAATCTCTTTTAGTGTATAAGTCGTTTCTTGCCTTACCTCAAGCGCTACTTTCGTTTTTTGTCTGTTGGATCTGTCGGTAAGGCGTTTAACTTTTTTAGAATGATATTTTCCAGTTCTTTCATTCTGAGTTCTTCTCTTAGACGTTCTAACTCTTCGCGTTCTGTTTCATTCAGTGGTTCACTCTTCGATACTTGTTTTTGGTTATTTTCTTTATTAGGCATATGTTTTATTGGTCTCCCTTGTTTGCCCTCTAGAGCAGCTGGGCCACCTTCTTGAATCTTGCGATTCCAGTTAGCGATTGTTGAAAAATGCTTGATACCAAAGTGTTCCGCTGTTTCTCTATAAGACAATTGATTTTCTTCTCTATATTTTAAAAC
>NZ_KV802779.1:0-3360 GCF_001810835.1 Nosocomiicoccus sp. HMSC067E10
TTAAGTGGCTAGGTTGATTATAAAATCTTCCAATATTTTTTAATAATAAAATAGTATGCTATTATATAAGTATATAAATCAGAATTTTTAAAAAACATATTATTAAGGAGATGATTTCGATTTTTAATTTTTATTATCTAATCAGCAGTATTATTTATCTCATCATTTTAACTTTCGCTCATTATTCATCGCCTGAAGGTATAAAACCTTCGTTTTACATACCTGTTACAATAATTTTTATGTTAATTATTTTATTACTACATAACAAAAATAAGCATCAAGGAAGAGAATAAAAATATATGAAAGCCAAATGTTATCTACAGATCCATATATTTTCGAGCAAAATGGTTTAACGCTAGAAGAATAAAACACGTGTGTCTCACCATAGAGACGCACGTGTTTTTTTGTGTTCTTTTCGACTCACGTGCATACAAATGCACGGTCGCCGTATATATTTGGATATTTATAATATTATCATATCGAAATGTAAGGTGTGATGCTTTAAAAAAGAATAAAATAAGAGTTCTTCTTGACTCACCAGATGTTAAATGTCTTATAATAGTATGTTATAAAATTACAAAAGGAGAGAAAATTTTGACGGATAATGAAGGCAAACGGTTAACAAATGTATTTAAAGTCTCTGTAGTAGTCGTCCTTCTGCTTGTATTGATAGGTGTATTTTTCCCAAAGGAGTTTGGAAATATTGCTGGAAAAATAGCGAATGCAATTTCAGTCAATCTCGGCTGGTACTATATGATTATTATGACAGGATTTATCTTTTTCTGTATCTTTTTATCGCTCAGTCCTATCGGAAAATTAAAGCTCGGTAAGCCCGATGAAAAGCCAGAATTCAGGACGATTTCTTGGTTAGCGATGTTATTTAGTGCAGGAATGGGAATTGGTTTAGTGTTCTATGGTGCGTCTGAACCAATTAGTCACATGGTGAATCCTTCAACAGGTGAAGGTGGAAAAGATCAAGCACTCGAAGCAATGCGTGCGACGATCATGCACTGGGGGATTCACGCTTGGGCAGCGTACGGAGTAGTTGCGCTTGCATTAGCTTATGCAGCATTTCGTAAAGAGGAGAATGGTCTAATCTCTAAAACATTACGTCCAATCTTTGGAGATAAGGTGGATGGATGGCTCGGAACAATCATTGATGTTCTCGCAGTCTTCGCCACAGTCGTTGGTGTTGCGGTCTCTCTTGGTGTCGGTACACTTCAAATTAACGGGGGACTCACGTACTTATTTGGAATTCCAAACGGTTTCTCCATTCAACTTATCATTATTATTATTGTTACAATTCTCTTTTTACTCAGTGCATATACAGGGTTATCTAAAGGGATTCAATTGTTAAGTAATACTAATATGGTGCTTGCAGGAATTTTATTTTTAATCGTATTAATTGTAGGTCCTACACTTGCGATTTTCACAATGATGACTACGTCAACGGGGGTCTATTTACAAGAATTTATGTATCAAACTTTAGACTCAGGTTTTAATAACCCTCAGAAATCTCAATGGTTGCAAGACTGGACGATTTACTACTGGGGTTGGTGGTTAAGCTGGACGCCATTCGTAGGTGTATTTATTGCACGTGTGTCTCGAGGGCGTACAATTCGAGAATTCGTCCTAGCAGTTATGCTCGTACCAACATTAATTGCGATTGTTTGGTTTAGTGTATTTGGTACGACAGGAATGAACATCGCATTACAATTCCCAGGGATAGCAGAACTTGCACCAGAAGAGCAACTATTTGCGATATTCGATAAGCTACCACTTGGTACGTTACTATCGGTGATTGCGATTTTCCTAGTTGCAGTATTCTTTATAACGAGTGCAGACTCAGCCACATTCGTTCTCGGTATGCAGACATCTAATGGATCATTACAACCATCTACAATCATGAAAGTCATATGGGGTATTTCTTTATCTGCAATTGCAGTTGTATTACTACTTGCAGGGGGAGAAGAAGCACTCAGTGCGATTCAGTCTGCTGCGATTATTGCCGCATTACCGTTTAGTGTCGTCATAATTTTAATGGTAATTGCATTCTTTAAAGATGCAAATAACGAACGTAAATATCTCGGTCTAACAATTCGTCCAGACGAGAAGCAGATGAAAGAGTATCTATCAAGAACGCCACAAGAGCATAGTCAAGATATATTAGACTATATCGATGAAACAAGCGACCAAAAAGGTATATAAAAGGAATCACCATATGATGTGCTACCCAAAAGTTGGACTTTTGGAATTAAGCAGATTGTAAGGTATGTTTCCTGAATTCTTCAGGAGACATGCCTTTTAATTTTAGCTTAATTCTATCTTTATTATAGTATCTAATATATTCATGTACTGCGATTTCTAATGCTTCATATGTCTTGAACACTTCTCCATAAAACATTTCTTGCTTTAATAAACCGAAAAAATTCTCCATCGGTGAGTTATCTAAACAATTTCCTTTACGTGACATACTCATTGTTGCACCATATTCTGTTATGGTATTTCCCCAACTACTATGCTGATAATGAAACCCTTGATCCGAGTGAACCATTAATTGATTTAAATCATTTCTATGTCGTTCAAACGCCTGTTTTAACGGTTGAATTGCGATATCTAAGCTCGGTGAACGACTAACCTTATATGCGATAATTTCAGAGTTATAACAGTCCATAATTGTTGATAGGTATAATTTCTTGCCTTTGATCGGTAACGCAAACTCTGTGATATCTGTGACCCATAGTTGATTGAATGTCTTCGGACTAAATTTACGGTTCACGCTATTTGGAGCAATTTTCCCAACTGTCCCTTTGTATGAGCTGTAACGTGTTCTCGATTTGTTTTTGAATTTTTGACACAGTAAATTATAGGTTTTCATAATACGTAACAAGCGCTTATGATTCACCACAATTTGTTCTCTGTTTTCGAGTATTGCTTTGATTCTTCTATATCCGTATCGACCTTTATGTTTTGATACAATCTCTTTAATTTTTTCTACTAGCCATTGATCTTTCTGTTTCTGATCATCCATATGTTTTATCCAGTAGTAATATACAGACTTTGGTAGCTTCAACACCGTTAGGATTTCCTTCAGCGTATAAGTTGTCTCTTGCCTTACCTCAAGCGCTACTTTCGTTTTTTGTCTGTTGGATCTGTCGGTAAGGCGTTCAACTTTTTTAGAATGATATTTTCCAATTCTTTCATTCTAAGTTCTTCTCTTAAACGTTCTAGCTCTTCGCGTTCTGTTTCATTAAGTGGCTCACTCTTTGATACTTGTTTTTGCTTATTTTCATTCTTAGACATATGTTTTCTTGGTCTCCCTTGCTTACCCTCTAGAGCAGCCGGACCACCTGCTTGTAA
>NZ_KV802779.1:3460-8253 GCF_001810835.1 Nosocomiicoccus sp. HMSC067E10
ACTAGTATATTGAGTATTGCCTAGAGATTTAGCGAGTCCTTGATGTCCATATGTCTTATATTGTCCCACCCATTTTTCAACAAGGGACTTGTTTATATTATATTTTTTACCTAAAAATCTGTATCCTCCTTCTCCATTTAGGTATTCATTAACTACTTTTACCTTAAATTCAAAGCTATGCTTTTTATACTTCATACAAAAACACCCCTAAAGTTGGATTTTAGTGTCCAACTTTAGGGGTGCAGCTCAATACGGTGGTTCTTTTTTCTTTGTCAAAATTTACACACCACCAGTGATGACTTGAAGTAGTTATGGTACTATTGACGTAACTAGGAGTGAGGCAATGCGTACGATTAAAAAGATTTTGCTATCTTTTTTACTCATACCGGCTGTGCTACTGTCACCGATGACAGCAGTCGCAAATGAAACGTCGGTCAGCCCGTACTTAATGGATATGATCGATGTACGATTAAGTGAAAATAGTGAAGAAAATGAAACACATGTAAATAACATCATCAGTCGATTAAATCGAATTGACCAGCGTATTTTAGAAAACGTATCTCAGAGTGGTGTCACGATAATACTATCGGATTTACCGATGACGGAGTTCCCGGAGTTTAGTAATTTAAAAGGTGTCGTACCACGCGGACATACTGATACGTGGGATAACATACCAGGGCTCGGAGGATTCCAGTCGTATGTAAGAGTCGGAGCGAGTGAACCTGGAATTAAAAATAATCACGGTGACGTGAATTTAGAATTACACGAGTTTGGACATATCGTCGACAGCTTTTTAGTCGACGGAACGACGATATCTAAAGAAGATGAATTCGTTCAAATTCATGCTGAAGAATATGAAAAAATGTTCCCAGGGCAACCGTATTTTAAATACGTCGAAGAGTATTTTGCAGAAAGTTTTGCGTATTATTATTTAAGTCAAGATACGCGTAATATACTATCATCACGCGCTCCAAAAACGGCAGCATTTTTAGAAAATATGCACCGTAAAGTGTTTACGATTACTGACGTAAAAAGCGATGGTTTTTCATTATCATGGGATGATTATAGTGGAGAATATTATAACGTGATTGTTAATGGTTCTGTCGTTCACAGGACACAAGATTTAACAGCAGTCGTCGATGGTCTTGAGCCGAGTACGCTTTATGAGGTGGCTGTTGAAGTACGTGATAAAAACAATAACGTCATCGACAAAACGTACGTCGAATCGATTTATACGACCGCAAAAGCAAACGTCGAGACAGACCGTTTGAGTGCGTTACTCGTTGAAGTTGGAAAAGTGCCTGAGAGTAATATCACACCAGAGTTAAGAGAAGCGAAAAAAGAAGCGGCGAGTATTTTACAGCGCATAGTAAATGAAGATATTTCGCAAGAAGAAGTCGACGATGCGACGGCTAACTTAAGTGACGCATATCAAATCTTCCAGCCAAGAATTATGGAGAAAAATATTCAAGGTGAAGAAAACACGTTTACAAGTGAAACGTCCCACGTCAAAACAATGCCAAAACATATGACGTGGATCGTAATTTTAAGCGTCTCAGTCGTGCTTATTTTATTAGCAATCGTTTATTTATATTATTCAGGTCGAGAAGAAGATTAAAAACAGTTACGATTTTCGTAACTGTTTTTTATTTGTGGAGGTATTTCATCGACTTGAAATATACCCATATAGGGTATATAATAGAGTTATAAATGGTAAAGAGGTGACGACGTGCAAAGAGATAAAACAATTCGACACGATGAAGAAAAGACGAAACTTCTTAACCGCCTAAAAAGAATTGAAGGGCAAGTAAGAGGTGTTGAGAAAATGGTCGAAGATGATAGATATTGTATGGATATTTTAATTCAACTTCGTGCGATCGAATCCGCACTTCATAATGTTGGATTAGAAGTAACCGAGCGCCATATGAAACATTGCGTCTCACACGCAGTAAAAACAGGTGAAGGTGACGAATATATCGAAGAGTTAATGCGTATTTTAAAACAATTTTCAAAAAGTAGGTGAGTGAATGAGTGAGAAAAAAGAAACGCTCAAAATTACAGGCATGACGTGTAGTGCGTGTTCTTCACGTATTGAAAAAGTACTAAATAAAATGGACGGCGTAGATGCACAAGTGAACCTCGCGACTGAACTCGCGACAGTTAAATATGATAATGACAAGTTATCGACCAAAGACGTAAAAGATAAAATTAAAAACCTTGGATACGACGTTCAAATGAAGACGTCAGAGTTTAATATTACAGGTATGACGTGTGCGTCTTGTTCATCTCGAATCGAAAAAGTACTAAACAAAATGGATAGTGTCGAAACAGCGACTGTTAACTTAACGACAGAAAAAGCGACAGTAACATATAACGAACAAGAATTATCAGAGTATGACATTATTAAACGTATCCAAAAAATTGGATATGATGCTGAAACAGTAGAAGATGACACAGACAGTGCTACTAAAAAAGATGAAGCAACTGAAAAGTTAAAACGAAAAGTCATTATTAGCGCGATTCTTTCGGCACCACTTTTACTGACGATGCTCGATCACTTACTTGGTGTTCATTTACCAGCAATTTTCATGAATCCTTGGTTTCAACTTGCATTCGCGGCACCCGTACAATTTATAATTGGTTGGCAATTTTATAAGAGTGCCTATAAAAATTTAAAAACATTTAACGCGAATATGGACGTACTCGTCGTTATGGGTACAAGTGCAGCATTCTTATTCAGTTTATATGAGACGTATAAATGGATGAGATTTGGTACAGAACCACATTTATACTTTGAAGCGTCAGCAGTTATTATTACATTAATCTTATTCGGTAAATATTTAGAAGCGCGTGCAAAATCCGAAACGTCTAGTGCAATTTCAAAACTTCTTGATATGCAAGCGCGAGAAGCAAGAGTCATTCGTGACGGAAAAGAAGTAATGATTCCTGTTGAAGAAGTTGTTGTTGACGATATATTAATGATTAAACCTGGTGAAAAGATACCGGTAGATGGTATTGTATTAAAAGGAAATTCATCAATCGATGAGTCAATGTTAACAGGTGAATCTATTCCAGTCGAAAAAAATAAAGGTGACGAGTTAATCGGATCGACTGTAAACGAAAACGGTACATTAGAAATGCGCGCGACGAGAGTAGGTAAAGATACTGCACTTCAATCTATCGTAAAAATCGTTGAAGATGCACAAGGTGTGAAAGCACCTATTCAGCGTATGGCAGACGTTATTTCAAACTACTTTGTGCCAATCGTTATTGGAATTGGAATTGTGACATTTATCCTTTGGTATTTAATTACAGGTAAAGTTGAACCAGCACTTGTTGCGAGTGTGTCAGTACTAGTTATCGCATGTCCATGTGCGTTAGGACTTGCAACACCAACGTCAATTATGGTTGGTACGGGTAAAGGTGCAGAGCAAGGAATTCTCTTTAAAGGTGGAGAACACTTAGAGAAAACACACCAACTCGACACCATCATTTTAGATAAGACAGGTACAATCACGAATGGTACACCAGAAGTAACAGATTATACTGGTAGTGATGAGACATTACAATTGCTCGCAAGTGCAGAGAATCATTCCGAGCACCCGCTCGCAAATGCAATTGTTAAATACGCTAAAAGTGAAGGACTCGAATTATTATCTGTCGACGATTTTAAAGCAATACCAGGTCATGGTATTGAAGCGACGATTGAAAGTAAAGAAGTGTTAGTTGGTACGAGAAAACTAATGCGTGATCGAGCGGTTAATTTATCAGCAGCAGATGATATGGAAGTCTATGAATATGACGGTAAAACAGCGATGATTGTTGCAGTAAACGGAGAATATAAGGGAACGATTGCTGTACTAGATACTGTAAAAGATACTGCAAAAGAAGCGGTAAAATTACTCCATGAAGACGGATTAGAGGTCGTCATGCTAACTGGAGACAATAAACGTACTGCAGAAGCAATCGCAAGAACTGTTGGAATTGATACAGTCATTGCAGAAGTTTTACCAGAGGAAAAAGCAGAAGTTGTTAAAAAATACCAAAATTCGGGTAAAGTAGTAGGGATGGTTGGTGACGGTGTAAACGACGCGCCAGCTTTAGCACTCGCTGACATTGGTATTGCGATTGGAACAGGGACTGACGTTGCGATTGAAGCAGCGGACTTAACAATACTCGGTGAAGACTTAACACTCATTCATAAAGCAATTTCACTGAGCCATAAAACTATTCGTAATATTAAGCAAAACTTATTCTGGGCGTTTTTCTATAATACACTCGGAATACCAATCGCAGCCTTAGGACTTTTAGCACCATGGGTTGCTGGAGCTGCGATGGCATTTAGTTCAGTGAGTGTAGTATCAAATGCATTACGATTAAAACGTGTAAAATTATAGGAGTGATTATATAATGGAATCAATTATTAAAGTCGAAGGTATGACATGTGGTCATTGTAAACAGGCTGTAGAAACAGCATTAAACAATTTAGATGGTGTACAATCAGCAACAGTTGACTTAGAAAACGGCGACGTTACAGTCAAACATGAAGACAGTGTTACGAAAGAAGCAATGTCAGAAGCAATCGAAGATCAAGGCTACGACGTTGTGTAATTGAGTATACCCCTCGCATCACTCGGTGATGCGGGGGTCTTTTTATGCGAAGAGTCGGTGGAAGAGATTAGAGTGCGTTCGTTATGTAAAGATGGACGAGGTTTTAATTCTTATAAGAAATAAAAATAGACTGTCTGACCGATTTTATTAACAAAAAATAGTCGAATCTGTTAGATATATTG
>NZ_KV802780.1:0-52540 GCF_001810835.1 Nosocomiicoccus sp. HMSC067E10
CTAGGTTGATTATAAAATCTTCCATTCAAAATATCTTCTTTTGAGTCAAAGTTTCTATAAAAAGTTGTTCTATCTAGATCCGCAAGTTTTGTGATTTCGCCTATGGAAATACTATTAAATGACTTTTCTTGCATAAGTTTTATCAAACTTTCATATATCCATTGCTGTGATTGGATTACTGATGGATGATTAGACATCTTCATTACTATTTCACTCCCGTGCAACAAAAACCGTATTATGTTGAACTTCATTACAAAGTGTTGAGCTTATGTTATATGTAATTTACTATATAATCAAAAGTTCTACAAATGTTGCAATTAGGAGAGAGTATAATGAATAAAATTATATCTAAAAGTTTAGTAAAAGCTGCTAGTTTTATGAATATGGATAATCGAGTGAACTATTTCAAAGTATCTCCAGTTGGAATGGAAAATATCATGTTACAAGAGAAATATGTCAATAAAATAAAGATAGATCGAAAAATGGTCTCTCTAGTGAAACTATATGTTTCTGTTTTAAGTGGATGTTCTTACTGTATAGAGATGCACTATAAAGAGGCATCAAAAAAGAAAGTTGAGAAGAAACATATAGAGTCGATTTTGAATTTAGATATAGATAACGAGAACTTCAATGAAGAAGAAAGAGCGTTACTATTATTTGCTAAAAAATTAACGCTAATCTCAGAGTATTCTATTTCTGATGAAGAGTATTCAAAGATGAGAAAATATTTGTCAGAGAAAGAGTATGTAGATTTTATAATGCTTGTAAATCAAGTCAATACATGGAACCGTATATCTATAGGTACAGGAAATACAGGAGAGGTTATAGATATTTGATGAGATATGGATTTAGGGAAAGGCGAAACGAAAAATAAAAATTATATAATATAAATTATTGTTCTAGCGATGTAATATGCGATTAAAAATATTAATAGTGGTTTTATAAAACTTTTATTTTCTTTTTTGTAAACTATAATAATTGAAATGGAGAATATGAGTGGTAACCATAAGAACCAAAACAATAAATTATTGAAAAAAATTTCTAAAATGCTAATCATCCTTTAGTTAAGATTAATTAGTATACACTATATTTTGAATTTGTTTCTTTAATACATGTGTAGTTCATATGAACATATATAGCTGCTAGCCCTGCAGGTGTTACTTTAGCACCATTTTTATGATGGATTATTAACCTTATACAAGTATATGAATTATGTTAGTATAGAAATAAGAAAACTCAAAACATAGTATATATCAATAACTTTAAAATGTAAGGACTGATTAAATTTTGGATTTCTTTCTTAACGATATTCTAATCGGTTATATAGTAATTCCCTTACTAATAATTTTTGGCATATTTAAAATGAAAAAGAATGATAATAAAGCACAAGTAAAATCTGTTATATCTTTTTTAATTATTTACTTGATTCTAAGAACAGTATATTTGTTTTTATTTTAGAGTTAAATAGTTAAGATTCGTCTTTTACCCAATTTATAGGCGGTAGATCTAGCTTTTTTCTATCTTTTATATTTATTTTCAATTCAAGCACCGACTCTTTCTGGTTTAAATGTAAATTCATAAGCTATTATTGAATTGCAACGTTCATTCGATTTAATTTTTAAATCAGTAAAATATCGTGATAATTCTTTACTAATATGCTTTAAAATGTTTTTATCAATCTCGCTAAAAGTGTAATATTTTTGAGTATCTTATAATTCTTTAAACTTATCTGTAGAAATTATTACACTACCTACTGTGCGCGATTGTTTAAGTAGTCTTTATACTGTGTTATAGCAAAGAAAATTTCATTTCCGCACGTGTCCAATAACTCATATTTACTGTATTAAAATCATTATGATATTTGATGAGATATGGATTTATTGATTATTCCTGATATTATATATGACATATGAAATAGAAAAAATTAAGCACTTCTCGAGAAATCGAGGAGTGCTTGTTTTTTGTTATAACATATCTAGCATTTCAGGATGGAATACGGACAATATGGTATTACCTTTAGTTTTTAAGTCTTCATTAGAAGTGATATTTCCTAAATCTATCATTGCTCTTGCGGTTGGGTATGGTGATTGATGTTTTACGCCTTTATTAATTGCGATATTATAATATTTTATCGCTGTTTCCGTATCCTTATGTACTAAATTGTAAAGAGTGCCAAGATGATAATAAAATAAAGATATTGTTTTAGATATGCCGTAATAATCTTCCCATAAATTCATTTTTTCTTCTATCTCGTTAATGATATAAGCTTGTTGTTCATCTTTAAATAAAAAGAATATATAACTTAATAAAACAATGTCATTTGGCAATAAGTTTTCTCTATTCTGAATTGAGTTCCAAATAATCTTTCTATACTTTTCTTGTTCTTGAGCTGTACCTTCATAAAGTGTAGCTAGGCTATGTAGAATATCTATTTGAAAATCTGTTAGATAAGGATGATTATTAATAAATTCATCAATAACCACTATACGATTGCTTAATTCATTATTTAAATCATCAAAAAAATTAGGAATATCTTTTGACTTAGAATATAAATAAGCGAACTCAGAAAATGGAATGTTTAGTCGATCTAAAATCATAATTAAACTATAAAAATTAGCATTATCAATATCGTTTTCGATATTCGTATATGTATACTCACTCATAATTCCTTTATAAACATCACTTTTTGATAGATCTCTAGATTCTCTTAAAAATTTTATTAAATTTTCCATTATATCACACCTAGCATTAAATATATTACATTTTTTAAAAAATATGATTCATAAAATATTACTTCTAAAAAAATTTAAAATTGTGGTAATCATAAATCTTAGGAGGAATATTATGAATCATTCTTGGAAAAAGATTGTTAAATACTCATTACCCTTCACTATTATCGGAGTAGTAGAAATTTTAATTGTTATGATAGATCTTATGTGGAGTAAGATATTCATCGATGATGTACAAGCTATTTCTGCTATTCGTATCGTATTTTCTTATCTTTTACTAGTAGAAGGAATTGGAGTTGGTTTTACTTCTGCTTTAGTTATATATATGTCACAAAAATTTCATGAGGCACAGTATAGTAAGTCAGTGAATGCTTTTAATACATTATTTAATAGTAATATTATAATCGGTATTGTTATGAGTATATTAGGAATTATATGTCTTCCATTGATCGGAAAAGTATTTCAAGTGAATGATGAGATACTATCTTATGCACAACAATATGTAATTCCAATGTTGATTGGATTTATAATTTTGAGTTTAGCTAATTTTTTAATACTTTTACCGAGATATTTCAATAAATTAAAGCTGATTTACTTAGGTTTAACTATACTCATTATATCAAATATTGTTATATCTCCATTAGTTGTGATGTTCTTTAAAAAGTTAGAATTTAACGAATTGAATGCAATCGCATGGGGTACTGTAATCTCAAATTTTATTATGCTAAGTTATTTATTTTATATGATAATTTATAAAGATAGATTGAGTCTATTTACAACTCAAGATAGATTTCAATTTAAAATTAATTTTAAACTTATTAAAGAGAATGGAAGCTTTATCTTCTCGCAGATTTTTAATGGATTTACATTTAACTTTTCAGCATTTTTATATCTAGTTATTTTATCTATGTATCCTGATACAGCTTTTAATGTATACGCAATGGCTAGTTATATATTTATGATTGTAGGAATATTTGCGCAGAACTTCTCAGCAAGTGTCATACCACTTGTACCAGAATATAAAGCAAAAAATGAAATTAGCAATTTAAAGGTTTTAATCAGAAAGATGATTACGGTCCTACTAGTGTATACAGGAATTGTTTCAATTCTAATTGTAGTAATCGTGAATGTAACAGATTTACAACTGTTTTCAGGACTAGACATACACTATTTTAGAACTTTTATTAATGTATACATTGTGCCTTGGATGCTTGGTACAATTGCAATGATATTTATTTTAGTTAATGCTGGATCAGGCGATGCTAAAGGAAGTATGTACCTCATCATTTCTAATATGTATATAATTGTGATACTTACATTACTAATTATGCCAAAAATGTTTGAAGACCAAATTATTGGAGTGTTTGTTTCGTTAGCTACCATTCAAATACTGACGTTTATAAATTCTATCTCATTCTATAAAACTAACCGCTGGACGAAGAATTATTTTGCATAAAAATTATAATCAATAAATAAGAAATAAAATAAGACAGTGCTTTCATTAATGTGCTACCAAATTGTTCATATCGCTAATCATAATCTCTTTCACCACGTATTAGAGAGATAGAAAAACTAATAATGAAATAAATGACGGTAGTGATTATAAAAATCTTAAATGTAAAGTATCCAAATATAAAAAAGAATAATATTACAATGAAGTATATTGAAGATATTAGAATGTCAAATTTACTTAGTTGCATTTTAATCCCTCCTTATAATAATTATATCATATTAATTTAATTACTAAAAAATCAGAAATATGTGATAAATGTTAAAATGTATTATACAATATAAAAGTAAACGTTTACAAGGATTAAGTGAAGGAGGTATTTTATGACATATATTAAAAAACAAATGAGATATTTATTGATATTTATTTTTCCTATATTTCTATTAGGATGTGCATCTAATGAAGAGAATGGAGTTTATAATTTAGACTCTGACCTTTCTAATATAGTTGATACTATAGAAGATTATGAGGTAATCGTGCTCGCAGAACCAACTCATGCATCTTCAGACATAGACGAGATATTTATAAAATTAATAACACAATTAACAAAAGACGGTGACTATAATGTTGTTGGTTTAGAAACGTCTAGTGCAGAATTGGAATATTATTTAAATTTCTATGATGAGAGTAATTTAGATATAGTCAGAAATGAAAGTGTTATGGAAAAATATAGACAACCCAATTTTTCGAGTCTCTTTAAAAAACATTGGAATAATGAACTATCTGTAGAAGGTATAGATTGGGTACCTACTGTTTATAATCAAACAACAGATAATACACATTTGTTAGAAAATATTTACCAAGATATAAAAAAGAGTAATATAGAGAATGCAGAGGACTTTAAAAATAAAGAAATTAAACTTAGAGAATTCACTAGTAGAATGATTTTTAATGATGAAGAATATATTGATTACGACGAAGTTGATAGTTATCTTAATTTTTATAAAAACCTTAAAAATAGTAGCAGTTATGAAGATTTGGACCCTCATTCAAAAAAATTTATAAATCACAGAATTGATGTGCTACAGAACCCTTTATCTAAAGAATATTTAACAGGTTTAAAGATTACTAATCCTAATCAAGATTATTTTTCACGCAGAGGAATAGGCATGTATGAAAAAATAAATAACTTAGTTAAAGAAGGAAATAAGGTAATAGTATGGGTTCATAATTGGCATGCCTTAAAAAATCCTGGGAAAATAAATATTCCTAGCGAAGAAGGACAAATATCTAGACCTACTGATCATTATTCTTTAGGTTACTTATTAAATCAATCTAATTTAAAAACCTTTGTTATTGGGACGTATTTTAACAGTGCTGAAAACTTTTCTTCAATTTATTTAAACAATGAAGATTTAGAAAAAATAACTGATGAAAAATTTTTAGAAGCACAACTTTCTTATTATCAGGAAAGTCCATTATTTATAAATCTAGAACAACATAAGCTATTAAATAATAGATACAATGCTTACGACGAAGGTTTTATAGGAACCCTAGAGAACAATTCGATGGTCTTATCTATATTGAAGAAATCACTAATTAAGTATATTTTATGATTATATAAACAGTTAATTCACATTAGTGTTACAAATTAATTTTCATAGTGACGGTTTGTCGATGTTCAAATATTTTTATGCAAAGTTAATCTAGGTGGAAAAGTGGCAAACTTGTTTGCTTACAAGTCCAGTACACAAATTGCATAGCAATTTGTATTCATATGAAATTTAAAAGCACTTCTCGAGGAATCGAGGAGTGCTTGTTTTTACTTAACGTTCTGGTATTATTTCATCAAGAAATTCGCCATATTTTACTTCATTATTTTTGGTTAATAAATGGCCGTAATTATCTAAGATAGTAATATGTGTTTCCCAACCGTTTTCTCTATAAAATTCTTCTCCTTCCTTACTTGCAGTTAAAGCGTCAAAAGGATGTTCTTTGCTGTCGCCAGTATCATGTTCTCCGACAATCCAATAAATAGGGAAGTCGCCCGGTATAATTTCATCTTTTGGAATACGCTCACTTATATTTTCAACTTTTGGAGAACCGCCGCCTCCAAAAAGAACTGCGCCTCCTTCTTTAATATCTACTTTTTGAAGCTTTTCGATTAGCCAGTAAGATGTGATTTCGGCACCACCTGAAAATCCACCTATCCAAAGATTATCATGGTGCGGAAGAGACTGAATTAATTCAATAAGATAATCTGAATTAAGATCTCCTTCTTCCCACCACGTATCATATTTTGTTGAAGGTGTTTTAGGAACGACTAGAGTTAAATTTTTATCTTTTGCCACATGTTTAATCCCTTTTGAACCTTCTAAATACTCTTTTGACTTTGGATTCTGATATTCAAAAGCACCGTCACCATGTAACCATAATAGTATGCCTTTAGAATTACTCACCGGGTAAATCATGTATTCACCTTCACGTCCATTGGATGAAGTGAATGTTTAAGTAGAAGGACTGTTTACTTTATAAATAAATAATGTGAGTAATAAAATTGCTATAATTATAAGCAATACCCACTTTAATTTAATGTCCAATTTTAGTTCTCCTTAATGAATTAGCTATTTAAATTTACATCATTGTGACTTTTTATCATAGTATATATAATTAAATTTAATTACAATGAATATTATTTTATGAGAAGAGTGGTCTATCATGAATAAAGTAAGTGAAGAATATTGGAATGATTATTGGAAAAATCAAGAACAGCCTAAATCAGTGAGTGCATGGCAATTTGGGGATGCTCCTGACACTCTTGCACAGTTAGTAGTAGATGGTATTAAAACCGCAACTTGTTCAGCATATATATTGTATGAAATTGAAAACGAACCTCTGCCTACAACAGAGGATTACAGCATTATTTTGAACAGTGAAAATCAGCCCGTAGCAATTATCAAAACAGTTGAAGTGACTATAACTCCAATGAATGAGGTCAGTGAAGAATTTGCGATTGCAGAAGGCGAAGGAGATAGAACTTACCAATATTGGTGGGATGAGCATGAGAAATTCTTTAAAAAAGAGCTCAATGCAATTGGCCATGAGTTTTCAGAAGACATGCTACTTGTTTGTGAACGTTTCGAATTAATTGATGTAAGAAAATAAATTTAATTTTTTGATTAGTACTCTGATTTATAAAATTAAATATACAAAGATATACATTTATAAAGCTTAATCAAGCACTTTCCATTTTAGGAGAGTGCTTTTTTATTTCCAAAATTTTATTTTTCATTTCATATACGTTTTATAAATGGGTTGTATTATAAACTTGTAAAAGTTTGAAGGAGGTTTGTGATGTTAAGGAATGCATGGGTGTATGTTACGAGAAAGATGAGACGGACGTTGATTTTGCTTTTAATTTTAGCGGTCGTTCTCTCATGTTTATTTTCTTGTTTTAATTTTTTATATACGACAAATCAATTGAAGTCGTCGCTTGAGAAGTCTTCTCGCTCTTCTCTAGTGGTGATGAAAAAAGACGGCGGTGACTTTTTACGTTCGGAGTTTGACTCTGTTGAGGGTGATCAAAAGATTGTTTCTAAATATAAAGGGCTTGCGAAACCTAAAGGTTTAAAAGTGATTGAAGGGGCTCAGACGGTGATGCGAGAGGATTTACCGAGTGAGTTTAGAAAGGTGCTCGCTTTTGAAGCGGTTCAGGATGTGAAACGTCATGAGTTATTCCAAAGTGGTGCGTTTACTATTGAAGCGGGTGAAAATTTAAAAGAGAACGATGAGAATGGTATTTTAATCCACGAAGCTCTTGCGAAAGAAAACAACTTAAAAGTGAATGATGAGATTCAGTTAGAAATGTTTGAAACGAACAGTGAGAAAGCACATGAACCATACACGTTCAAAATTAAAGGGATTTTCTCTGGTAAAAAACAAGAACAATATACAGGTTTAACATCTGATTTTAGTGAAAACACAGTGTTTATGAATTACAAAACAAGTCAGCGTGCACTTGGCCTAGAGGATGATCATATAGTGAACGAATTAGAGATGTTCACAAAAGAACCAGCAAAGTTAAAAGAAACGTTAGAAAAGTCGAGTGTGCTTAGTGCAGAGTTTTACTTTGAAGAAAAAAACGATCCATTTAAAGATGTGATTGAATCTTACGGAAGTATAAATGACATGATTAAGCTTATGGCGTATTCGATATTAGTCGGTGGAGTTTTAGTGTTGTCACTCGTACTCACATTCTTTATCAGAGAACGCATTTACGAAATTGCGATTTTACTTTCGATTGGTGTTAGTAAGTTTAAAGTTATTATGCAGTTTTTAGCAGAACTTTTTATTATATCTATACCGGCACTCGTGTTGTCGTTTATCTTTAGCTATTTTGTTGTAGGGAAAATTATTGAGAATCAGTTAGTACAGAGTGAACTACAAATAGAAATGACGTATCAGTTATCTACATTTGTAATGAGTTATGGATTACTCGTTGTCATTATCGTGATATCTATAGTTATCGCATCGTTAATGATTCTCGTTAAAACGCCAAAAGAGCTATTATCAAAAATTAGTTAGGAGATTATTATGAGCATATTAGAGATAAAAAACGTATCGTATCAATATAAAAGCGGTAAAGGAAAAGTATTATCGAATGTAACTGAAACATTTGAGAAAGGTAAATTTTACGCAATTGTCGGTAAATCAGGATCTGGTAAATCGACGTTACTATCACTTCTTGCTGGGCTAGATGAACCGACAGCTGGACAAATACTATTTGACGGTGAAGATATTAAAAATGCCGGGTACACAAAGCATAGAAAAGACCATATATCGTTAGTGTTTCAAAATTATAATTTAATCGATTATTTATCCCCACTTGAAAACATTCGTTTAGTGAACAAAGAAGCGTCGCCAGATATATTATTAGCGCTCGGTCTTGGTCCAAATGAAGTGAAAAGAAACGTATTGAAACTTTCAGGTGGTCAGCAACAACGTGTAGCGATTGCACGTGCGCTAGTATCGAAAGCTCCGATAATATTAGCAGATGAACCAACTGGGAACTTAGATGACAATACAGCGTTAGATATTATCGAAGTACTAAAAGAACTCGCAATCAAAAGAGATAAGTGTGTCATCGTTGTTACACATAGTAGAGAGGTCGCAAAAGCAGCAGACGTCGTATTAGAACTGAAACAAAAAACACTTCAACTTGTCGATAGGGAGGTAAGAAAATGATAAAAAACGCCTTTCACTATGTGACGAGAAAGAAATTAAAAAGTTTAATTATAATGAGTGTCATTTTAATAATGACGACACTATCTTTAATTGGTTTATCTATTAAAGATTCTACTGAAAAAGCATCTGAAGAGACGTTTGGAAACGTCATGAATAGTTTTATTATGGAAATTAACCGACAAGTGAACCCAGGTACACCTAGAGGTGGGGGTAATATTAAAGGCGAAGATATTAAGAAGATATCAGAAGTAAAAAGTATCGATCACTACGTTAAAAGAATTAACAGTGTAGCAGACTTAGCAGACCATGATATTATCGAAACGCCTGAAACAAAAGTCGATCCGTCGAGTGACCGTGCAAAATACTTTAAGCGTACAGTCATGTTAACAGGGGTAAATGATTCATCTAAAGAAACTAAATTTGTATCTGAAAGTTATAAACTTGTTGAAGGTGAGCATTTAAAAGACGGAGACGTGAGTAAAGTCATCCTTCATAAAGAACTCGCTGAAAAGAATAATCTAAAAGTTGGAGATACAATTATAATCAAGTCGAACGTGTATGATGCGGATAACGAAAAAGGCGCTGATGAAACTGTAGAAGCGGAAATCATCGGATTGTTTGATGGAGAGAACAACGGACCAGTAACATCACCACAAGAGTTATATCAAAACACGATTATGACAGATTTAAATACAGCAGCTAAAGTGTACGGAAATACTGAAGACACTGCAGTATATCAAGATGCGACATTCTTTGTTAAAGGGGATACGAGTTTAGAAACGGTCGTTAAAGATCTTGAAAAACTCGACATCAACTGGAGTATGTATAGTTTAGTTAAGAGTACGTCAAACTTCCCAGCGTTAGAAGAGTCAATCTCAAATATTAGCAGCATTGCGAACACGTTGTTTATCGGTTCACTTATATTTGCTGGTGTCATCGTGTCATTACTATTATTCTTATGGATGAACGCCAGAAGAAAAGAAATTGCGATACTATTATCGTTAGGGATTTCTAAAGGTCAAATACTAATGCAACTTATTTTTGAAGTGATATTTATATCAATCCCTGCATTTATTGCCTCAACGATTATCGCAAAATACACAGCTCAAATATTCGGTGAAAAAATCTTAAGCAAAGTATCTGGCGATATCCAAAAACAAATCGAGTCACAATCATCATCTAGTCAGTTAGGTGGCGGTGCGGAAGTCGATGGATTTAATAGAACTTTAACGCATTTAGATGTTAATATATTAACTGAATCAATCGTTTACGTCGTAATCTTTATGTCTATCGTTTTACTCGTATCAGTCATCATTGCTTCTATAAATATTCTTAAAAAGAATCCGAAAGAGTTGCTTATAGATACGAAATAAGAGAATACAAGTATTAGGTAAGGAGATCATATGAAAGTACTCATTGTTGAAGATGACAAAATAATAAGAGAAGGCATCGCGGAGTATTTATCTGAATTTGGCTACACTGTGATAGAAGCTGAAGATGGTGGAGTAGCGCTAGAATTATTTAACCGTGATATAAAGCTCGTTATTCTAGACATACAACTACCAGTCATGAACGGTTTAGATGTGTTAAAAGAGATTAGAAAAAAGAGTACGCTACCGGTCTTGATGTTAACAGCTTTTAACGATGAAGCGTATAAAATCGATGCGTTTACGCACTTTGCAGATGGCTATATCGAAAAACCATTCTCCTTACCTGTATTAAAAGTAAGAGTCGATGCGCTCATTAAAAAACATTATAGTAACGTAGAAAGTTTTGAGTATCGTGATACAGAAGTGAACTTCACAAGTTACACAGCGACAGTGAACGGTGAGCCAGTTGACGTGAATCCGAAAGAATTAGAGATATTAAAGTGTTTACTCATCAATGAAGGTAATGCATTAACGCGGTCGCAAATATTAGATAACGTATGGAAAGATACCGACGACGCCCCCTATGACCGCGTGATTGATGTGTACATTAAAGAGTTACGAAAGAAACTACAGCTCGACTGTATTAAAACAATACGTAATGTCGGCTATAGACTGGAGAGACAATAACTTTATGAAGATATTTCCTAAAATGTTTATACAAATCTTTTCAGTTCTATTAGTCGTTACGCTACTCATTCATCTATTTGTCTTTTTAATTTTCCCAAAACCATATTTAGAAAGTAGAAAAGATGAAATTTATCGTAAAGCAGACGAAATATCAGAGAATTTAAATGGCCAGTCACTCTACTATGTCCAAGAATCATTAAATTTCTATTCGGAGAATAGTGAAATTAAAGTCGCTTTAAAAGGTAATCACAATAACAATGCTGTAGAGATTAACAAAGACGTTGGCATCGATCCGACGAGTAGTAATAACTCACTTATCATCGAAGAGCGTACAATTACTTTAAATAGTGGTGAAAATCTAGACGTTCAGTTTATATCAACAGCAGATATGCAAAAGGATGCGAGAGATTTAAGCTTTAAATTTCTACCGTATTCACTACTGTTATCATTAATCGTATCTGTTATCGTTGCGCTCGTTTATGCAAAATTTATTAAAAATAATATCGAAGAAATAAAATCTGTCACAGACGATATGATGTTGCTCGATAAAAGTGCATCGTTAGCAGTTACGTCAAACGATGAAATCGGAGATTTAAAAAGACAAATTAACGAATTGTATTTTACGCTACTACAGTCGATAGACGATTTAGAAGTTAAAAACAAAGAAATTTTAAAATTAGAAGCGTTAAAGTATGACTTTTATAGAGGCGCATCTCATGAGTTAAAAACACCACTCGCAAGTCTTAAAATTATACTCGAGAACATGCAGTATAACATCGGGAAATACAAAGATAGAGATAAATATATCGCGAATTGTATTGAAATTACAGATGAACTTTCACAAAACATCACGCAAATTTTATCGTTGTCATCTGTCGATCATTTAAAGGAAGATGAAGCGGAAATTCTAATTAACGACGTCTTACAAAACGTTTTAGATAAATATCGTGTTATTTCAAAGCAAAAAAATATTACAATTAGTAATCGAGTAGAAGACGAGACGATATATATTAACCATCAGGCGTTAACAATGATTATGTCAAACTTAGTGAGTAACGCAGTCAAATATACCGACGATCACGGTGAGATTAATATCGGTGTCGGTAATGAATGGTTCTTTATCGAAAATACGTATAAAAATGTTAAAGCGCTAAATACTGACGGGATATTTGATGTGAAATTTGATATCAACAAGAAGACGAGTAATGGGCTCGGGTTATATATCGTGAGTAGTTTATTAGATAATTACAATAAGCAATATAAAGTTGAAACGACAGACAAAGCATTTATTTTTAAAATCAAAATTAACGGATAATAATATGGAATCACCTCTATGAAAATAGAGGTGATTTTTAATATGAATCTATAAAAACGTTTTCTTGAAAACGCTATCTTTATTATTGTATATTCGATATACTAGATTTATAAAACTTCAGAAAGGGAGACAAAATATGATTACATTTTTAGTTAGTATAGTTTTATTAATTATCGGTTACTTTACTTATGGTAAATACGTTGAACGCGTGTTTATGCCAAAAGAACGTCCGACACCTGCGTATACGCATAGTGACGGTGTTGACTATGTGCCGATGAATACGAGAAAAAACTCTCTTATACAGTTATTAAATATCGCAGGAGTCGGACCTATTTTTGGTCCGATTATGGGCGCGCTTTACGGGCCGGTTGCATTCCTTTGGATCGTCATCGGTGCTATCTTTGCTGGTGGTGTACACGACTACTTAACAGGGATGATCTCTATTCGTAACCGTGGTGCACATTTACCAGAGCTTGCAGGTAAATTTTTAGGAAAAGTGATGAAGCACGTCGTAAACGCGTTCTCGTTATTGCTATTAGTGCTCGTTGGAACAGTGTTTGTATCCGCACCTGCAGACTTACTATACAATTTAATGAATGGAAAGATTGCGTTAACAGTTATTTTAGTACTGATATTTGCGTACTATATTTTAGCGACACTGTTACCAATCGATAAAATCATCGGTCGATTTTATCCGATTTTCGGTCTATTACTTCTCATCAGTGCGATTGGTATTGGTGGCGGATTAATTATAAAAGGTGCCCCGATCCCAGAAATCACACTACAAAATTTACATCCGGAAAACCTTCCGATTTTCCCGTTATTATTCTTAACGATTTCATGTGGTGCGTTATCTGGATTCCACGCAACTCAGTCACCAATTATTTCGCGTACGACTGAAAAAGAAGGCCAAGGTCGTAAAATTTTCTATGGTATGATGATCGCAGAAGGAATTATCGCAATGATCTGGGCAGCAGCAGGTATGAGCTTATTCTCAGGTGAAAACTTAAACGAATTACTCGCTTCAGGTGGACCGGCAGTTGTCGTAAGTGAAATCGCAACGACGATGTTAGGGGCAGTTGGTGGAACACTCGCAATTTTAGGGGTAATCATTTTACCAATCACGTCAGGAGACACTGCATTCCGTGGTGCACGTATGATCATTGCAGACTACTTTAACATTGGGCAATCTAAAATTAGTAAACGTCTAATGATTGCTTTACCGATGTTCGTCATTTCAATCGCTTTAACACAAATGGACTTTAATATATTATGGCGCTACTTCTCATGGGCGAACCAATCGACAGCAGTCATCGCACTATTTGTTGGAGCGATGTACTTATTTGTCAGTAAGAAAAACTACTGGATTGCACTCATTCCAGGTATATTTATGTTAATGGCGACGACGACTTATATTTTAAACGCCAAAATCGGATTTAACTTACCAATGAACGTGTCGTATATCGGTGCGACTGTTGTAACAGTTGTATTAACAGCAGCGTTCTTTATTGCAGCAAAACGCGCGCGTAGAGACGAGATACCGTTAGAAGAAGATATATCACATTACAAGCCGACGTATGCCGTGACAGAATGATGATTTAGAAATGTTATAAACAATTGACGTAGTTGAAAGCGTTTTGTATATTAAAGTTAATATAAGAGATACACTAGGGGAATTTAGAAATAAATTGAGATGAGTTTACTCAGACCCTTTGAACCTGATCTAGTTTAAACTAGCGTAGGAAAGTGTGCATATACATAACGGATTGCTGCGTGCAATTCTTCTTTGTGCACCTTCCTAATTGGAAGGTGTATTTTTTATATGAAAAATATTAAAGGAGTATTGGTATGAAGACAATTTTAGTCACAGGTGGCGCACGTGGATTAGGTGCAGCAATTGTTGATGCGTTAAGCGCTAAAGGTTACAACGTCGTTATTAATTATAACGAGAGTAAGGAATTAGCAGAGAAAAAGGTACAAGAATTAGGAGAGGACAAAGCAATCGCATATAAAGCAGATGTTAGAAACCGTGAAGAAGTTGACCAAATGGTTGAAGCGGCGATTGAAAAATTTGGTCGTATCGACGGCATTGTTAATAATGCTTTAATTGGATTTAAGTTCGATCCAGTCGCACAAAAAGCATTTAAAGATTTAGATTGGGAAGATTACGAACAGCAATTAGAAGGTACGATGAAAGCAGCATTTAACGTAAGTCAAAGTGTGATTGAACATTTCATTGAACAAAAAAGCGGTTCGATTGTTAATATCGGTACGAACCTCTTCCAAAACCCGGTCGTACCATATCATGAATACACGAGCGCAAAAGCTGGTTTACTCGGTATGACTAGAAATATCGCAAGTGAACTCGGTCAACATGGAATTCGTGCAAACATGGTGTCTGGTGGGTTATTAAAAACAACGGATGCTTCGAGTGTTACGACAGATGAGGTGTTTGATTTAATAGCGAATAATACACCACTTAGACAAGTGACAACACCAAATGATGTTGCAAATATGGTCGCATTCCTTTCTTCAGATGAAGCGAAAAGTGTGACAGGGCAAAACATTACAGTAGATGGTGGACTGACGATGAACTAGTACGCGCTCTAATATTGAACAGTATTTAATTTTTCAGATAATTTTAAAAATTGTATTGATTTTAATTTCTAGTATGTGCTATAGTTATTCACAACAATAAATTAAAGCTGTTGATGAGGAAAGTAAAAGTAACGAAGACGTTACAGAGAGTCTTTGGTTGGTGAGAAAAGACGGTTGGAATTATTTTGAAAATGGCCTCTAAAGCATTGATTCGAACTTTCTTTAAAGTAAGAGTTAATCGGTTGCTTCCGTTACAAAGCCAGGGTATAAGCGTATATTTACGCCGTACCTGTGAGGTGTATTTCGCAAGAAATGCATAAAGTAAGGTGGTAACACGTATATAGCGTCCTTTGAATTGTATAATTCAAAGGGCGTTTTTTTATTGGCAGCTATTTAAAATGGGGCGATTAAAATCGAAAGTGACATGATGAAAAACGAGTTGAAGAAAAATTAAATTAAAAATTAGGAGATGTTTAATATGACAAAAGGACCATTCAAAGCAGATCACGTAGGAAGTTTACTTAGACCAGAACGTATTCATAACGCACGAAAAGATTTTAAAGCAGGCAATATTTCTAAAGAAGAATTATTTAAAATAGAAACAGAAGAAATTGAAAAAGTTGTCGATAAACAAATCGAAGTAGGGTTAAAAGCAGTCACAGATGGAGAATTCAGAAGACGATTTTGGCACACAGACTTTTTAGAACAATTAAATGGTGTTGAAGGGTACGAGCCAGAACAAGGATACACGTTCGTCGGTGAAGTTACAGAAGCGTGGAACATTCGAAATAACGGTAAAATTTCGTTTAACAAAAACCACCCTCACGTCGAAGAGTTTAAATTGTTTAAGAAAATAGTAAACGGACGTGCAGTCGCAAAACAAACGATCCCAAGCCCGAACCAACTATTTAACGAAGGTATTCGCGATAAGTCTATCTATCCAAATATTAAAGACTATGCAGACGATATTATAAAAACATATCAAGATGCAGTCGAGGCATTTTATGAAGCGGGTTGTCGTTACTTACAATTTGACGATGTGTACATCGCAGGACTTAATGCAGAAGATTACTTATGGGGAGATACTGAATTAAGTCGACAAGAAGCAATTGATCTAGCGCTATATGTCGTGAACTCTATTTTAGAAGTAAAACCAGATGATCTCGTCATCACAACGCATCTATGCCGTGGTAACTACCGTTCAAAACACGCATTCGAAGGCAGTTATGCAAAAATCGCACCGACATTATTTAAAAAAGAGAAAGTCGATGGATTCTTCTTAGAGTATGATGATGACAGATCCGGAGACTTTAAACCACTAGATTATATTCCAAACAACGGTCCAAAAGTAGTGCTTGGATTATTTACCTCTAAACACGGTGAACTTGAAGACAAAGAAACAATAAAAGAAAGAATCGAAGAAGCGAGTCAATTTATACCGAAATCACAAATTTGCTTATCACCGCAATGCGGTTTCGCTTCAACGCACCATGGTAATTTACTCACTGAAGAAGAACAGTGGAACAAACTTCGTTACATTGTAGAGCTAGCAGAAGAACTACTTGTTGAGGGAGAATAATTTGAAAAATTAAAAAAGATGTTTAAGAAAAATTTAAACGGGCATACTTTAATTAACAACATACGATAGGCATATAATCTTAACAATTAAAATAATGATTACCATCAAGGTAAACATAGGAGGAAGATTATAATGAGTTTTGTACAAGGAAGTTATAATTCATCAGAAGAAGCATTAGAAGCAGTTAAAGGGTTAAAAGCAGAAGGTTACAGAGAAGACCAAATTAGATTAGTAGCAAACGAATCAACACGTGATACATTTGTAAATAATTCAGGTGTAGACGTTACTTCAGCAGAAGGAGCAAATGGTGTAAACCATGAAGACGAGTCATTCTGGGACAAAATTGTAAATGCATTTACAGTTGAAGATGACTATGAACATCGTGTTGGACAAGACGGCGATGTGTTAGCAGATTACCGTTCAGATATTGATGCAGGTAAGGTGCTCGTTGTAGTAGACGGTGAACGTGGAAATGTTTCAGAGGCTAACGCAGTAGATGGCGCAGCACCAGTTGGTGGTGCTTATGAAGATAGAGACGTGAATGACCGTAGCCGCGTAGCAGACGCTGACACACAAAATGTAGAATTAAAAGAAGAGCAACTTGACGTTAATAAACGTGAAGTTGAAAGTGGTCAAGTAAACGTTTCTAAAAACGTAGTTGAAGACAGAGAGTCAATTGACGTTCCAGTTGAACATGACGAAGTTGTAATTGAACGCCATAAAGTTGAAGACGGTAGAGAAGCTAAAGATGGAGACTTCCATGACGAAGATTACTCTATTCCATTAACAGAAGAACAAGTAGACGTTGATAAAAAATCAGTAGTCACTGAAGAAGTAGAAGTAGGTAAACGTCGTGTTACAGATACTGAACACTTTGAAGACAACGTTAGACGTGAAGAACTAGACGTTCAAACGGATGGTAATGTTAATGTAGAAAAAGACCAAGATAGATTTGATAGATAAATCAAATAAAAACTTTTAAATAGTAAGTTATTAGACTGTAGATTTAATCTACAGTCTTTTTTATTAATGTTATTTTTCAACACTCTTTGGGTAAATATTTTTTATCAGCTAAAAGGAGTGAATCTTATGGGAGAAATTGTCATTAAAAAGAGCAAAAAGAAAGTAACGATGCTAATCTTATTCTCGATTGCCTTTATCGGTCTAAGCGTATTTATACTGCTCTATGGTTTAAATAAAGAAAGCTTATTACTATCAATCATAGGTGGAGCAGGGATCGGTTTTTCTCTCGCGGGTCTAATTGCTACGATTAAAATGTACCGTTCAGGAGATACGTTACTCGTTATTAACGACAAAGGATTTTACGATTATTCATCACTCATGGCGACAAATGATCAGTTAATTGAATGGAGTGAAGTCAGTCAAATTCAACATGCTGAAATGAGCGGACAGCAATTTGTGAATGTTCAATTAAAGAATCCAGATGAGACGCTACGCAATCTGTCAGACTTTGCTAAAAAGATGGCGAAAGCAAACGAAAACATGGGATTACCGGGCATTAACGTAAACGCAAATATCGCAGTCGGTTACGATGCAACGGAGTTAGTCGAACTCATGAACAATTACTTAAAACAAACGCATAATTAAAAGAGATAGAGTCTTATACTACGAAGTAGTGTAAGGCTCTTTTATTATGAGCGAATCATTGACTTAAAAATTTCAAACATGTTATTATATAGAACGTAACAATTACGATTTAGGAGATTTATAAATGAAAAGAATACCAGTAACTATACTTAGCGGTTACCTCGGAGCGGGTAAAACGACGCTAATGAACCACATTTTAAACAATACAGAAGGCTTAAAAGTAGCAGTACTTGTAAACGATATGAGTGAAATTAATATCGACGCAGACTTAATTGCGAATGGAAGTAGCTTAAGTCGTACAGATGAAAAGTTTGTAGAACTTTCTAACGGATGTATTTGCTGTACATTACGCGAGGACTTACTCGTAGAAATTGAAAAGTTATCTAAACAAGATATCGACTACATTTTAATCGAATCAACAGGTATCAGTGAGCCAGTCCCAGTTGCACAGACGTTTTCATATGTCGATGAATCACTCGGTATCGACTTAACAAAAACGACTTACATCGATACGATGGTCACAGTAGTAGACGCATATCGATTCTGGAATGACTATAACTCAGGTGAAACACTACTCGATCGCCAAGAAGGAATGAGCGAAGTCGACGAGCGTGAAGTGAGTGACTTACTCATCGACCAAATCGAGTTTTGTGACGTCATCGTATTAAATAAAACAGACTTAGTATCTGAAGATGAGTTATCACAATTAAAACGTACAATTCGTACGTTACAACCTGAAGCGGAAATTATTGAAACAGTGAACGCAGAATTACCACTCGAAAAAGTGTTAAACACAGGACGTTTTGACTACGAAAAAGCTGCATCATCTGCAGGATGGTTAAGAGAGCTCGAAATGGGACATGAAAACCATACACCAGAAACAGAAGAATACGGTATTTCAAGTTTCGTATATAAACGCACATTACCATTCAACGCAAAACGCTTTGATGACTTCTTACAAGAAATGCCAGAAAACATCGTCCGTGCAAAAGGACTCGCATGGCTCGCGTCAAGAAATGACTTTGCAATCATGGTATCACAAGCAGGAAGAAGTGTTGGAATCGAACCAGTGAGCTACTGGGTAGCAGCGATGCCTACAGAAACACGCCGTCAAATATTAGCAGAAAATAGAGAAATGGCACAAACGTGGGATCCAGAATACGGAGACAGAAGAAACGAACTCGTATTCATTGGAATCGACTTAGACAAAGAAGCAATCACAAAACAATTAGATGAATGCTTAATCAACACAAAAGAAATGGAACAAGACTGGAACACATTAGAAGATCCATATCCATGGCAGATTGCATAAAATTAAGTCCTACACCTATATTTTAGGTGTAGGGCTTGTTTTAATTCTTATTATGTGGGTTAGCTTCAGGGTTATTTTTGAAATACTCATCATGATCATGATACTCTTCAAACATATTTGCAAGCTGTAAGATTCGTTCATCATCTTTATACTTTTCATATAAATCATCGATACGATATTCTGAAGCTAGAGTAAGACCATGTTCATTAGGTTTCGTATATTCATATCTAGGAGCTTCCTGAGCTGTTACTAATACTACATATTCTTCTCCAATGGAAAAGTAAGCATCACCATGCGAATTTGACTTAGGAAGAACTAAATATATATCGACCTCATAAGGATAGGCTAAATCAAATCCACGATTAACATATGGAATGAGTCCAATCTTTTTAACCCCTGTTAATTCTTTATATTCAATACTTCTATCTGGCATATACAGCTTATATATATATTTATTTTGAATTACATCATTTGCATCGGGCAATATATAATTGTCATCTTCAATAGGGATTTGGTCAAACCAAGTCATTGCGAGAATCTGGTTTCTAGTAAGTTCTTCTCTTTTAATTAACGGTTCGTCTTTCTTTTCTTCTTGTTTAGAATCCTCTACAGAATCATCTTTGTTTGAGTCATCTTTAGTCGATTCATCGAATTCTTCAACATTCGAATTATCCTTTCGTTCAACCATGTTGTCTTGAGTGGGAACAGGAGTTTTGCTACATGCGACTAAAACAAGTGTAAATAACATCATTACATAAATTATTTTCTTCATAATCCACCTCTAAAAACTTTTAATTATATTATATCAGAGTGAATAAACTATACATTTAAAAATATAATCAATATGTAAAATTTGGTATAATAATAAGAGAGGGGAATATAAAAAGGAGGCATCATTATGAGTGAACAATTAACGAATAGACGAAAAGTCAGAGGGCTACTCCGAGAGTTAGAAGACATTCTTTTTGATATTTCTGTAAAGGAAGCGGACAATAACAACTTTCTAATCATAGAAAGCGAGTTAGAGTCTAAACTTTTTAACGAAGGAGTTTCAGGCGGAGAAGACGAGTTAGAAATCGTCATTTCACTAACGGATGAAAATGTGCACTACAAGCTAGAAGTAGAGGCTGAATATCCGTCAAGTAAACTAGAAGTCGAAGTGTATAAAAAAGCTGCGGACGAGCTAAAATTTGTACGTGTCAATGAATTACCGGAACAGTTGAAAACATCAGAAGCATTCAGAGAGAAGTTAAACGAACTATCTAAAGTAGTAGAAAGCCTCGGTGGTGAAAACTTTACAGATCTGTTTGGAGAATAGGGGAACAAAGGAACCAGTATTCTCTTATGAATACTGGTTTCTTTGTATTTAATTGGTATAATTATGAGTAATATTAAACTATTTGAGGTGATGTTATGTACAGTATTGGATTGGATATTGGTATTGCAAGTGTAACTCTTAACCTCAAATTATTGTTATGAATTTTTTCACTCTCGATAATTGCTTATCAATAGAAAATGATTACGTGGTGCTTTCCGATAGGAAACCTTACATCGCAAGTTAATGAAGAAGTTAAAAAACAAGTGAGAAAAAGTACACGTCAAAAAAGAACTAGGTACAATAGGGTCGTACAGGAGTAATTATTTAATTAAATAAATTAAATTTTTGACAAATTACAATTAATACATTAGGTTTTAAAGTAGATTAAAAATAATTATTATATAAAAAGGTGATATATCAATGTCAAATGAGATCGAAAAATTAAAAAAATTAGCTACAAAATCAAAAGTAACAGAAATCGAGTATCCCGAACTAGTTAAAGAAAAATATCGTGAATTTGCGATTGTAGAAGATGAATCAGATGGTTTTGTTTCTAGGGAACAAGTAGATGAGTATATAGAAAAATATGCGTTGTCGAGATTAGAAAAAGATATTTAAATTTTCAACGTGTTTGGTGTATTGGTGTGTATAAATAATTTTGTTAAATGATATATTTGTTGCATAAAGTGTTATATATTTTTGCACTCTCGATAATTGCTTATCAGGTAAACAACTATCAACTTGATAATTTGCAATCGTAATCCTGATGTCGCAAGTTATTGAAGAAAGGTAATGATATTATGTTAATTAATGCAACTATTATTTTATGTTTAATTGGTAAATTTCTAAGAGATGAACCTATTAAAAAAGCAAATAACTTTGTAGGTTATAGAACTAAGAAGGCTTTGGCTAATGATCATAACTGGAATCTCGCACAAAAGACAGCTTTTGAATTGATGTATAAAGTATTCTTTATAGTTTCAACTATATTTGTACCTTTTATCATAATCGATATTCTATCGTTAATAGGTCTATTAAGTGACTCCATATTTACATGGTCTATAATTTTCCAAAGTGCAAATATTGTTGTTGGATTTATACTGATATTTGTACTGACAGAGAAAAAATTAAGTGCTTACGGGGTTAATTAATGAAGATAATGTACCAAATTACATCAAGCATAGAATTAAAACAGTATTACTATAATACTTATAATATAAAACTCCGTTAAATGGGATTTAAATCCAATTTTAACGGAGTTTTTTAATGTTATTTACTTCCCAAACTCTTCTTTCACCTTATCAAACGCTTGATCTAAGTCGTTGATAATGTCTTCTGCCGCTTCAAGTCCAACGGACAAACGTATGAGGCTTTCTGTTAGGTTGAATTCTTTTAACTCTTCCACTGGTATTGCTGAGTGTGTCATGGATGCTGGGTGTTGGATGAGTGTTTCTGGGTCACCTAGGCTGAATGATATGATGATGAGTTTTAAATGGTTTAATAGTGCTTCTGCCATCGTTGAATCTCCATCGATTTCAAATGATACGACTGCACCACTGTCTGCCATTTGTTTCTCTATAATTTCTTTTTGTGGATGGTTTTCATCACCCGGGAAATAGACGTTTTTGACGAATGGATGTGTGTTTAGGTAGTGAAATACTGCTTTTGCATTTTCACAGTGTCTATCCATTCGTACGGATAATGTTTTAATCCCACGGAGGATTAAGAACGCATCCCACGCGTTTAAGTTTTGCCCGAGTTCTCCCATGATGTTTTGACGCATAAATGCGATGTCTTCGTTTGATCCACAAATGAGACCTGCAACGACGTCGCCGTGACCGTTTAAGTATTTTGTTGCGCTATGTACAATGATATCTGCGCCGAGTGTGAGTGGGCGCTGTAAGTATGGTGACATAAACGTGTTATCGATAATGACTTTTAAGTGATGTTTCTTTGCAACGTGTGATATTGCTTCTATGTCTAATATTGTTAACGTCGGGTTGGATGGTGTTTCTATAAAAATCACTTTTGTATTGTCTTTAATATGTTGTTCTATTGTATTTGTATCAGTGCAGTCGATATAGTCGTATTCGATGTTATATCGGCTTGCGATTTTTGTTAAGAAACTGTACGTACCGCCGTATAAGTCTTTTGTAACGAGTACGTGGTCACCTGATTTTAGTTGTGAGAGTAGTGCGATACTAATTGCTGCCATGCCGCTACTTACTGCAAGTGCATCGTCTGCTTCTTCTAGACTCGCAATTTTTTGTTCTAATTGCTTAGTCGTCTCATTACCGTATCGACCGTAATGAATTTCAGATGCACATTTTGTCGCATGCTGAGCATCAGTTGTACAGTCAAATGAGTATGCAACAGCAGGAACAATCGGTTGAACGATTGCGCCCGCTTCTTTTTCTGTCTGACAGTTATGAATAATCTTCGTGTTAAAGTTAACGTTTGAACGCATGATTGAAACTCCTTCAGTTAGAATGTAGTAATTTTTAAATGTATTTTTATTCTCCATATATAGAATCTATTTTTTTGTAATACGCTTCCATGTTTTCATAGCTGTTCATTCGTTCAATGAGGTTTAATATGTTTTCGTTGTTTTTATGCTTTTCGTATAATTCTTTAATGTTATATTTGTGGCCATAGTTTAATGCTTCTTGGTACGTAAGTTCTCCGAGTGATGAGTAGAGTAACGTGTATGTTTCTCCGACTGCAAATACGGACATTCCACCCATGCTTGGTGGGTTGACGACGTAGAATGTGAGTGGATCTTGTGGTGTATCTACGAGTACGTAAGTGACGTCTACACTTATTATACTGACTTCTGGTATTTTATTTGTTACGTCAGCGCTTTCACCACCAGGGTAAAGAGGACGCGAATACTCTCCAGCGAATATCTCGTCTACTGTTGGTAATACGTATTCGTTAAATTCGTCGATCACTTGTTGATCGTAAATCGTCATTGCTAATAGATGTTCTGTCGTTAAGTCTTCAAATGCGATTAGGGGTGTGTCTTCTTTTGTTTCAGTTTCTTCTTTGTCTTTTTCTGTATCAGATTCTGCTTCTTGGTGCGAACGCTCGACTTCGTTTTTAGGCTTCTCAGTTTCAGCAACGTCTTTTTTACTACACGCAGCGAGTATGAGTAAAAGTGAAGCGAATGCGAATAATACTTTTTTCAAAAATTACCACCTCACATTATATGTTGTGTGTTTTCTTCTTAAATTATAATATAGCAGATTTTACATGCAACTATACTGTTATTTCCATTATAATAGATGTTTGGAAACTGGAGGTTACTATGGTAGAAAAAATAAAAGCCGAGTGGCTGAATCAGCCGCTTCAAAATATATTGGCAGGGATTGTCGTCTCACTTGCGTTAATTCCAGAAGTGATTGCTTTTTCTTTTATTGCAGGTGTCGAACCGATGGTTGGATTATACGCGTCGGTTGTTATGGCGATTTCGATTTCGTTTTTAGGTGGGCGCCCGGCGATGATTTCTGCAGCTGCCGGTGCGATTGCGCTTTTAGTGAGCCCACTTGTTAAGGAGTATGGTGTTGATTATTTAATCTTCGCAACGATTGTGATGGGGATTATCCAAGTGATTTTTGGGTTGCTAAAAGTCGGATCTTTACTGAAGTTTATACCGAATTCCGTCATGATTGGTTTTGTGAACGCACTTGGGATTTTAATATTCATGGCACAACTTGAGCATATTTTTAATATATCATTTGCGACATACATATATGTCACTGTCACGTTACTGATCGTTTATATTACACCGCGTTTTGTTAAGACGATTCCAGCACCACTATTTGCGATTGTCATTTTAACGAGTGTATATATTATCTTTGGTGCAGATATTAAAACAGTTGGTGATTTAGGTGAGATTAAACGCACTCTACCTGAATTCATTATTCCGAATGTGCCGTATACGTTAGAAACGCTACTCATCGTTTTACCGTATTCGATTTCTATGGCGATTGTCGGACTCGTTGAGAGTTTATTGACAGCTAAAATCGTCGATGATGCGACAGGTACGATGAGTAACAAAAATAAGGAATCTCGCGGACAAGGGATTTCAAATATTATTACAGGTTTCTTCGGTGGAATGGGTGGTTGTGCGATGATCGGACAATCAGTCGTAAGTGTTGAGTACGGTGGTACAACACGTCTTTCGACGTTTACTGCAGGTGCGTTTTTAATGTTTATGATTCTCGTTTTAGGCGATATTATGGTTCAGATTCCGATGTCTGTACTCGCGGCAATTATGGTAATGGTCGCGTTAAAGACGTTTGACTGGGGCACGTTTAAATACGTGAAGTACGCTGAAAAGAGCGATATTTTCGTAATGCTCGTTACAGTTGTAGCAGTCGTCTTAACGAATAACTTAGCAGTCGGGGTCATTCTCGGGGTGCTTTTAAGTGCGTTATTCTTCTTAAGAAAAATATCGAACGTTACAGTGACTAAAGAAGATGGAGACGTAGTTACGTATAAAGTGTCGGGGAATATTTTTTACGCGTCAATTGAATCGATGATGGACCATATCGATTTAAACGATAAAGGTCGTACGATTTACTTAAATTTCGACGACTCGAGAATTTACGATGACGCTGGATTAGAGGCGATTGAACAGATTGTTCATCAACTAAAAACACACAATCAAGTGTACGTGACACATTTATCTAAAAACAGTTATGATAAGTTTATAACACGAACTACGATAGAAGAGTCTCATCTCATACAAAAAGGAGTGCACGATGATGTATAAATCAATACTACTCGCTTCAGACGGCTCGGATTATAGTTTCCGCGCTGCAAAAGAAGCGTTAAATTTTAGAAGTGAAGAAAGCGTCATAACAGTGTTAAGTGTATTAGAAACTGAAGCGGTGAAATACGACTTTTTACAAGACGAACCTGGCGAGAAAGATATAAAAGAGAAACATATTAAAGTGCTTCAGCCAATTACTGAATTATATGATTCAAACAATGTAAATTATCAACTCCGTTTAGAATCGGGGAATCCGATCCGAAAAGTAGTAGCAATCGCAAACGAAGGTACTTATGACGTTGTCGTTATCGGTTCAAGAGGGTTAAACGCATTCCAAGAGATGATGCTCGGAAGCGTGAGTCATCAAGTCACGAAGAAATCAAAAATACCAGTTGTGATCGTGAAGTAGTGAGAACCTCTAGACGACTAAGCGAATGAAGCGTAAAATTAGTATGTTAGTTTAATCATTAGGGAGAATATAATTATGAATGAATTCTTTAAGTTACATGAACGTGGGACAGACGTCCGTACGGAGTTAATTGCGGGTCTGACAACGTTTCTTACGATGGCGTATATCGTCATCGTAAACCCAGCGATTTTATCAGCAGCTGGGGTACCGTTTAACCAAGTATTTATTGCGACAGTGATTTCTGCAGTTATCGGTACGCTCATTATGGCGTTATGGGCGAATTATCCGATCGCAATCGCGCCAGGTATGGGTATGAACGCATATTTTGTGTCGGTCGTATTCACCGAAGGTGTTACATATCAAGCGGTATTCGGAACAGTGTTTTTTGCAGGGGTAATATTTTTACTGCTAACATTTACGTCACTTCGTGAAACACTGATCCGCTCGATTCCAACACCGTTAAAAGTCGGGGTCGCGAGTGGTATTGGTTTATTTATTGCTTCACTTGGTTTAAAAATGTCTGGCATTATTGTAGCAGATGAAGGGACGCTCGTTGCGTTTGGTGATATTACGTCACCTGTCACGTTACTGACAGTCGTTGGGTTATTACTGACGTTAATTCTTGTCGCGCGTAACGTTAAAGGTGCATTATTTATCGGGATGCTCGTAACGGCAATTATCGGTTACGTGACTGGACTTCTTCACATCGATAATGGTGTCGTATCTACGCCTCCGTCACCAGTATTTTTTGATATCGACTTAGGCGGAGTATTTAGTCAATCGTTATACTCAGTCGTATTCGCATTTTTACTTGTAACACTATTCGACACGACAGGTACGATGATCGGTGTTGCTGAACAAGCAGGTCTTATGAAAAACGGCGAACTACCAGGTGCTAAAAAGGCGTTAATGGCAGATGCGGTCGCAACGACAGTTGGTGCGACGTTTGGTTCGACACCGTCAAGTGCGTATATCGAATCATCATCAGGTGTTCAAGTCGGTGGACGTACTGGGCTTACGACGTTAGTCGTAGCGGTACTATTTATGTTAACGTTATTCTTTTCACCGATTATTGAATCTATTTCAGCGTTATCTGCAATTACAGCACCAGCACTTATAATCGTTGGTAGCTTTATGATGACGGGATTAGCGAAAGTCAATTGGTCGCGTTTTGATGACGCATTCCCAACGTTTATTATCGTTTTAACGATGCCATTTACGGCAAGTATCGCAACGGGAATCGCGCTCGGATTTATCACATATCCGTTACTCAAACTCGTTGCAGGTAGAGGTAAAGAAGTTCATCCTTTAATATATGTGTTTGCGGTATTATTCATTATCCAAATCGGATTCTTATAAGGAGAGATATTTTACTCATACAGAGGACGAATAAAACAAAAATACGGTAAATGATTCAAGAATCATTTACCGTATTTTTTTATTTACATAATTATAGAAAATGTAAAAATCAATACTCTGATGGTTGTACGATAATGCTGTAGGATTTCAAGATATCGTAAGGAACTTCAAGGATAGGTAAAACTTTTGCCTCATTAATAATTCTCTTAGATTCGTTGAGTGAGTAATTATCATCATCTAGCCATCTTCGATCTTGAAAATGTGAAGGCACGAAATAATACGTAAATGTACCATCTTTGTTATCGATAAAAGTCACTTGTCCATCAGCGAGCACTTCAGCATGAATATGTGTCGTTCCTTCCGGTAGCGCGACAGTACTATCTATATTATAGGGATTTAGTGGCTCATTACTCATATCACTATATGTGAGGTAAGGCGTTGTCGGATCTACTGGAATCGAATCTATTGTTTCATCATTGTAAAAATATGTCAGCCACGCTAGAGCGATGATATCTTCTTTTGAGTAATCTTCGTAAGTCATTTCATTAGTTAAAACAATTTTTTGTGATATCTTTTCTAAATCATCATCGTAGTATTTGTCAAATAGATCTTTAATATTAAACACATATCCTATTTCTCTGAATTCTGCATAAGACAAAGTTTGTTGAGTTCCTGTTATGACAATTTCATTTGTTTCTTCATCTATAATTATTATAGATTGAGCGTTTGTTTTTGGTGGAGATACTGAATAAATTTTTTGATTTTTAGTCAAGCCAGGGGAAATATGATAATCCATGGGACTTAATAGTAAACGGTCTATTTGTTCAACTGAAGTAAAACTAGGTGCGCTATGTTCATAAGAGCCAGATAACAAATCATCAGCAGTTATACTAATGTCGCTGATTGAATCTTCTTTAAGCGCCATTGCAACGATGTCATTAACAGTTAGATTTTCATAAGACTGTTTCTCTTTTGACTTATCCTTAGTATCTTTTTTCATATCTGCTTTTTTATTGCTCTCATTATCTTTATCTTTCTTTTTGTCTATTACTTGTTTGTCTTGTTCTGAACTATTCTTTCGCTCAACGACAATCTCTTCAGGATTTTCTTGTGATTGGCTACAAGCAGAAAGAGTTAATGTTAGTAAACATAACATCAATAGAAATCTCATTAGCATTTTCTCCTTAATCTAATTGATTCAGTGTAATTATATCGAAAACTATTAATATTGCCAAATAAAAATAGGGATAAACATAGGAAGTTTATTCCTATTTTGCGATATACGTGTTTGTTTTTAGTATACTCTCGTGATTACTACGTGTATCTGTATTTACAAGTGTTATTTTTAATGAACTTAGATCGTCTAGTGATTCTATATCTATTTAGCATGAGCATATTAATAAAAAGAACTATGTAAGATAACTATCCCTAAAATGTGGAAAGACCTAGCCTTTCTTGAATTCTGTAGAGAATTGTTTTCATAACACTATCTTCTCTTTCTTCTTCATAATCGAGCGTGTAAATACCATCTTCGTTGTTCCAAAGTCTATTGTAGTATTCGTTCATAGCAATCATTTCTTCGCTGTCCGAATTTGACTTCACAATAAGGTCTGTTTCTAAGTTTAAGTCTTTCAAGTTACGTCTTGTAAAGTTAGATGAGCCTAGAATTAATGTGGATTCCTCACCATTGTTATGAAGCATAAATTTTGCATGATACTGCTCGCCATGCGACTTATACCAACGAATTTCAGGTGGGTTTTTGTAGTTCATTAACTACTTTTACCTTAAATTCAAAGCTATGCTTTTTATACTTCATACAAAAACACCCCTAAAGTTGGATTTTAGTGTCCAACTTTAGGGGTGCATCTCATTCTAGACAGGAGTTTTTATTATGAGAAACGGGTATGAGTAATGAAACAGTTAGAAATGAGGTTCTATATGAAAATCGCAATTGTCGGTGCAGGCATGGCCGGCATCGGAACACTTCGCTACTATATTGACCATATCGATAATCCTGATATGGAAATTTATATATTCGATGATTCAAATGCTGCAGGGACTGGATATCCATTCGGTCCAGATGATGACGCACTGCTACTCAATCAGCGACTAAAAAAGATGACACTCGCACCGTGGGATGATAAAAAAGAATACGTCAAATATTTAAAGAAACATGATCCGGACTTATTACAGCATGAATTTATTACGCGACCAGAATTTGGTGAGTATTCTAAAGACGTATTTTTAGATTACATAAAAGATAACCGAGTGACGTTTGTACCGTCAGTCGTCGATGATATCGATGTAATAGAAAAGACGTATATCATACATGCAGATGAAACATACGAAGTCGATATCGTACACTTATGTATCGGTCAGTTACCTCAAACGGATATTTATGATTTAAAAGAAATTGAAAAATATATTAGTACACCGTTTCCGATAGAACGCAATAGTGACGTGTTATTAAATGCAAAATCTGTCGGGGTGATTGGGACAAACTTAACGTCGCTCGATATTATTATGTATTTACATCATAATAACTATAAAAACGATATATTAGTGACGTCACGAAGTGGCACAGTGCCCTTCATTAGAGGAAATGAAGCGGAAGTCGATATCGACGTAGAAGCGCTAAAACAAAATAGAGACATCACGATTCAAACAATCGTCGATATATTTAAAGAAGAAACGAAGAAGCAAGGTATAGATTTTCATCTTTTAACAGAGCTCAATGACATGCCAGTCCTCGATTCTCTCACATATCAACTCGACCATTTAGATACGCTCGGTGTCGTTCAAGAAATTGCAGACGCATTGTCCGAGGTATTACGAGAAGTGTGGAATGACTTATCGTTAGAAGATAAAAAATATTATATGAAGCATCTAAAAGGCATACACGGTCAATTAACAGGACCATTTCCGAAAATGACAGCTGAAAAAATCGTAGAACTAATTGAAGCAGGACAATTAACTTACGTATCGGGAGTAAAAGATATTAGTTATGATGACGAGTTTGTTATCAACTCTGAAGATGGTAGTTATTCAGCAGACGTTATGGTGAGTGCGGTCGGTCCAAACTTAAGTGGCGAAAATTTAGCCGATGAAAACAACGCTTCACCTTTAGTGAAGACGCTTATTGAAAAGGGGATTCTACAAGTCGACGAGCTTGGCGGTATAAAGATTACATACCCCGAGTTTTCGGTAATCTCTAAAGCTGGTGTGTTAGATACTATGAAATTATACGGGAACTTAGTATCTACAACGCACATCAATAACTCTGGTGTGAACTTAATATTAAAGAAAATACCGCATTCGATTGACAAAATTATCCAATGAATGACGACTGATGTGTTATACTTAAGAAAATAATATAGACATTTCGGGGTGCTACTTTTGTGGCTGAGATTATACCCATTGAACCTGTACAGATAATGCTGGCGTAGGTAACAAATGTTTAGGGCTTCTTTGAGCACTCCGAAATTATGAAAATAATTAAGGAGTGCTTTTTTTGTTGGATTTTAAACCGAGTTTTCCGCTTCAATCGAGCCCGCTCGTGAACTGTATTACGAATCAGATTTCTATAGAAATGATCGCAAACAGTTTACTCTATGTCGGTGCAAAACCGATTATGGCCGCTCATATTGATGAACAAGATGAAGTAATTCAAGCCGTAGACGCGTTGTTTATTAACTTAGCGCGCCTACCACACAATGAAGCGACACATTTAGTACATGCAGCGAAGCGTGCGAATTCTCATAAAAAGCCAGTCGTTGTTGATTTAGTCGGATACGGCGTCAGTCAGTTTAGAAATAGTATTGGTGACGCACTTGTTGATCTTAAGCCGGCAGTAGTAAAAGGCAATATGTCTGAAATGCGTGCTTTTTGTAAACTGAAGAGCCATGGCCGAGGGGTAGATGCTGGTGAAGAGGATACGAAAGCGGACCGTTTAGAGGAATTAATCGACGCGTTAAAAGATAAAACACTAGAGCATGAAAACACAGTCTTCTTAGCGACAGGTCCAGTCGATATTATCGTCAGTAAAGATCATGTAGTGAAACTATCGAATGGCGTTGAATATAACGGTCAATTTACTGGAACTGGAGATACTGTCGGTGCATTAGTTGCTGCGAATTTAGGTAGTGGTCTTCATCCTGTAGACGCATGTATTAACGGAGTCAGTTATTTTAACATTTGCGGTGAAGTCGCAGCAGAGAAAAGTCGTGGTCTTAACGAATTTAGATTTCATTTATTAAACGAGTTATCTCTATTAAAAGATACAGATTGGACGAAAGAAGTTAAAGGAGAATACGTATGACATTCGATTTAAGTTTATATTTAGTGACAGGACGCTATGATTATAGCGATGATGAGTTTTTATCGATCATTGAAGAAGCGTGCAAAAATGGGGTCACAATCGTACAACTACGAGAAAAAGAGTTAACGACAAACGCGTTTTATAATCTCGCCGTTAAAGTAAAAGAAGTGACGGACAAATATAACGTGCCACTTATTATTAATGACCGTGTAGATATTGCTTTAGCAGTTGACGCTGCGGGGGTTCATATCGGGGATGACGAGCTACCTGTACATATTACTCGACAAATTATAGGTGACGATAAAATACTCGGTGTCACTGTAAAAACAACCACTCGAGCGATAGAAGCAGAGAGAGGTGGCGCAGATTATTTCGGCGTCGGGGCATTCTTTGATACAAACACAAAAGAAACGATTGTTCAGTCGAAAGAAGCGTTAGTCGAGGTCATTCAATATACGAACGTGCCATCTGTTGGGATCGGTGGTCTTAAAGAAGAAAACATAGACGTATTAAAAGACACAGGAGTAAAAGGTGCAGCTATTGTATCTGAAATTATGTTAGCAGAAAACGTTGCAGAAAAAGTAAGTGGTTTAAAACAAAAAATAGATTATATTTTGGAGGACAATTAGATGATTAACTCAACACCACAAGCAGTTACAATCGCAGGTTCAGACTCTGGAGGTGGCGCAGGAATTCAAGCAGATTTAAAAACATTTCAAGCGCGTAACGTATTTGGAATGAGCATTGTCGTCGCACTCACTGCACAAAACACAAAAGGCGTACAAGACGCGTATTATGTACCGACAGAGTTTATTGATGCACAATTTGATTCTCTCGCAGATGATTTTAAAATCGGTGCGTGTAAAACAGGTATGCTCGCAAGTGAGGCACATGTAAAATGTGTTGTAGAAAATTTAAAAAGAGTCGATTTTGGACCGTACATATTAGATCCCGTGATGATAGCAAAAGGTGGTCATAAATTACTCGAAGACGGCGCAATCGACTCAATAAAGTCAGAATTAGTACCACTTGCAACGGTCATTACACCGAACATTCCAGAAGCGGAAGTGTTAACAGGCTTAACGATTCAATCTGGAGAAGATATGGTTGAAGCGGCGAATTACTTAAAAGCACTAGGGGCAGAAAACGTCATTATTAAAGGCGGACACCGTGATGATTCATATGCTGAAGACTTCGTCAGTTTAAAAGATAAAGAGTTTTGGATGCGCGGCACACGTATCGATACAAATCGTACACACGGTACAGGGGATACGTTCGCAGCGTGTATCGCATCTGAACTTGCTAAAGGAAATGATCTAAAAACGTCAATTATTACGGCGAAGAGTTTTATCCAAAGCGCGATTGAAGAAGGTATCGAAGTTGGTCACGGACATGGTCCCGTTAACCACTGGGCAGAGGTGAAAAATAGTATTGAAATTATCGAAAAATAAAAAAGGGAGTTCCGAATGGAACTCCTTTTGTCGTGCGATTATTCGCCTAATTTACCGATTTGGTCTTTTGTTTTTTTAGATGCATTGTCTACTGCATCTTTCGCTTTACCAGCAGCTTGATCTGCTTTACCTTCGAATTCTTTACTCTTATCGTTTAACGCTTTACCAGCTGTTTCTTTTGCTTTACCTTTTAATTGATCTACTTTACCTTCAAATTTACTCATTCATATCATACCTTTCATTTCTGAAGTACTAGATATATACCCGGTTTATATGTTTTAAAACATCGAACCGTAAAATTGAGTTAGATATTTGAAGTTGTAAGTTCATCGTAAGACATATTATCGTAAGTGTCTTTATCTAATGTACCGTCAGTTTTTGCTGTTACAGTACCTGCGACCATAGAGTCACTAACGTTTAATGCTGTACGTCCCATATCGATTAACGGCTCAACAGAAATTAATACTGCTGCGAGTGCGACTGGTAAGTTCATCGTACTTAAAACGATAATTGCAGCAAATGTCGCACCGCCTCCTACACCAGCGATACCAAGGCTTGTAACTACGATAACGACGATTAACGTGAGTATAAACTGTAAGTCAACATTCACTCCAGCAACTGGTGCAACCATTATCGCAAGCATTGATGGGTAAATTCCTGCACATCCATTTTGTCCAATCGATAATCCGAAACTTGCAGAGAAGTTTGCAACACTTGACGGAACACCGAGGCGTGTCGTTTGAGTTTGAATATTTAACGGTAACGCACCTGCACTTGAACGTGACGTAAATGCGAATAGTAACACTTCAGCCGTCTTTTTAACGTAAGTGATTGGGTTTAATCCTGTAAATGCAATAATAATTAAATGAACGATAAACATCGCAATGAGTGCAACGTAAGATGCCACGACGAATAAGCTTAAATCAACTAAAGCTTTAAAGTCACTTGTTGCAACAGTATTTGCCATAATTGCTAAAATTCCGTATGGCGTTAAGCGTAAAATAATTTTAACGAGTTCCATGACGAAATCGTTGAGGATTAAAATCCCCTCTGATAATTTGTTTGCACGTACTTCATCGTGTTTTTTAAACTTTAATAAACTATATCCGAGTAGTGCTGTGAAAATTACGACCGCAATTGTCGAAGCACCACGCTGACCTGTAAAGTCTAAAAATGGATTTGCTGGAATCAGTTGTGTAATTTGTTCTGGTAACGTTAACCCTTCAATTTCTGAAGCTGTAGATTCAATATCTAAACTACGTGCGTTTTCAGCTTCCCCTAAATTAATACTTGAAGCGTCTAAGTTAAATGCGATAGCTGTCGTAATACCAATTACCGCAGAAATTGCAACGGTAATGAGTAAAATCGAAATCGCCTTAACTGCAGACTTTAAAAATTTCTCTCTAACTTCTAATTTCGCAAATGCACTTAAGATTGATACGAAGATCAGTGGAATAACGATCATACGTAGTAATCGAATGAAGCCATTTCCGATGAGGCCCATCCAACCTGTCGTTTGAGTCGTAACGTATGAATCAGCACCATATAGAAGCTGAAGAATTCCTCCGAATACTAAACCAATACCGAGTGCGATTAATACGCGGTATGAAAATTTAATATGCTTTTTTTGCATGAAAAAAACTCCAACAAGGAGCGCAAAAAATACAACTAGATTTATAATAATAAATGTAGCGTCCATGAATAACATCCTTCTTAAAATTTTGATAAATCGATTATAGGACATTTTTAATTCCTAGTAAATAGATATGTTTTGAATTAATAAAATATTTTTTGGGTATAGTATAAAAATGGAGTGATGATATGAATATATTTTTAACTTTAAATAAAAGTTATATAGATGGAAAATTTGTTGAAGGCGACAGTGGAGAAGTATTTCAGTCGTTAAACCCGTTTGACGACTCGTTGGTTGCAGAAATTCCGCTCGCGAGTTTAGAGCAAACGAACAAGGCATTTGAAGTTGCGGATAACAGTGAATGGAAACACAATCCGAAACAACGTAAGAAAGTACTTAAAAACCTTATAAAATTATTTATTCAGCATAGAAAAAATATCATAGACGTCTTAATTAAAGAGAGTGGAAGTACGTTTGTTAAAGCGAATGCTGAATACGTTGCGACGATCAATATTTTAAGAGAATCGTTAAAATTAGTGGAAAAGATTGGACATGTTGGAAATCGTTCATCTCTTATACCAGGTAAGAAAAATTTAATTTACCGCTTACCAAAAGGAGTAGTGTCGTCCGTTGCGCCATTTAACTTCCCGTTACATTTATCGATGCGTACAATTGCGCCAGCACTAGCGTTAGGCAATGCGGTCGTCCATAAACCAGACGTTCAAACAGGAATCGTGAGTGGGGCGATACCGGCAGTATTATTAAGAGAAGCGGGAGTACCGAGTAACGTTTTTCAGATGGTGTTAACTGAACCGAAACTTGTTGGTGAGGTATTTTTTACGCATGAGAAAATTAATGCGATTAGTTTTACAGGATCGACTGCAGTTGGTAAACACATTCGTAAAGTAACAAACGATAGATTTATATCGACAGCGCTAGAACTTGGCGGGAATAGTCCTTTTATCGTTATGGATGATGCGAATTTAGATCATGCAGTACGTGCGTTAATTCCTGGGAAATTTTTACATTCCGGTCAAATATGTATGAGTGTAAATCGAATCATCGTTCATGAATCAGTATATGATGCGTTTATCGATAAATTTAAAGCGGCAACTGAAAATTTAAAAATGAGTGTCGAACACAATAAAGTTGGAATCATCGGTCCGATTATTAATAAAACACAGCTTGAAAAAACTAAGAAATTTATCGAAATGGCAAAAGCGTCTGGAGAAATGGTGTTAGAAGGTGAAGTGAGTGGTAATTTTGTCACACCATTTATCTTTAAAGATATTAAAAATGACAGTGAGATCGCACAAACTGAATTATTTAGTCCGATAGCGTTAATTATAAAAGCACGTTCTAACGATGAAGCGATTCGTTTTGCAAACGATACAGATTACGGACTATCGGCTGCGATATTTACTGAAGATGTTGAAAAAGGACAGAAGTATGCGGAACAGATAGAAAGTGGTATGGTACACGTCAATGAACAAACGGTTCTTGATTTTCCGAATATACCGTTTGGTGGCGTGAAAAATAGTGGTATGGGACGTTACGGAAATCCATATGTGTTAGAAGATTTTACAGATTTAAAATGGATGAGTACTCAGCGTGGACCATTGCCATATCCGTTTAATTAAAAGAAGACTGCAGCAGAGCTGCAGTCTTTTTTATGGTTTAAATAAGAACATTTCTCTCGTATATTTTGGTAGAAACTTTAAGCATAGTTTATCGACGATAAATGCAGCAATGACAGGAACGATGAGATACGCCACTGTAAGTTTAGCGATATTCATACTCGTACTACCGTCCATTAACGCTAACGAGTTAATTGGACCAACTAATCCTGTGTGACCAAAACCTGCTGACATTGGTGTTCCTTGTACATTCATGAAGTAACCTGTCGCACCGACGATAATTCCGTTAATGACTAACGGAACCGCGATAATTGGGTTTTTGAAGTACACTGGCATCATCATTTTACCTGTACCGATGATGAGAGCGATGATCGTACCTTTGTTGTTAATTCCAATTGAGCCAAATAAAAACGTCATACATGCTGTTAAAATTCCTAAGTTCGCTGCACCACTCGCTAGTCCAGAGAGACTGACAACAGTCGCAATCGCAACGAGTGAAATTGGTGTTGCGAGAAATGCAGAGTAAAATACACAAATTAAAATCGTCATGAGAAGCGGATTTAAATCTGTAAAGTGCGCAATTAATTCACCTAAACTTGTCGTCACAAGTTTTGAGTACGGTAAGATCATTAATCCGATTAAACCGGGAACGACACCACCGAGAAACGGTAAAAATACGATGTTCAGAGATCCGAGTTTATCGCCAATGAATACGATAATAGCCGCTGCAATAATGAGCGTAATTAAAACGTTAATTAGATCTCCCATTCCTTGTAAACGGACACCCGTTTCTTCAAACACTAACGCTCCAGAACCAATTAACGCTGCGCCTCCTAAAATTACGCTGCGAATCCCGTCAAACTTTAAGTTGATCCCCGCTAATACACCGATAATGACAGATGTAATTAACTGAAATGAACTTACTGCATTACCGATCGTTATAAAGATATCAGAATAACGTCCAAAAAACTTTAGTACTTCTCCGAGTAATGCACTAGAAATTAATGCAACGACGATACCAATCGCCATCCCATTTAATATATTAAAAAAGAAATCCTTTTTAGACATTTTCATACGAAAGAATCACTCCGTAATATGTATTTTTCATAATCATATCCCTTATATGGTGAATAAACAATATGTATTCTTGGAAAGTTGAATATAATTTTTATAGATACAAAATAAAAAACCCTACCGATATAAAATCGGTAAGGATAATTTTAGAATACATTGTCTGGATTTTCTCTTTCCATATCTGTATTTGGATGTTCTTCTACGTGTTCGTAATATTCTTCTAACTTATCTTGGTCTGGCGTAATTGTAAGTCCTAAGTTTCGTCTTTCTAAATCTGCGTCTTTATAAAAACTAATTGTCATCAGGATAATTACGATACTAAATGGGAAAGCAGATATAATTGCTGCTGATTGTAACGCGCCTAGACCTTCGTCACCGCCCGTGAGCAATAGTACAAATGCGATGAGTGACAGTAATACTCCCCAAATGACTTTAATTCCTTTAGGTGGTTGTAACGTTCCGTATGACGTTTGCATACCTAAAACGAATGTCGCTGAGTCCGCTGATGTAATAAAGAATATCGATACTAATAGTATTGCGATTGTTGAAAGTACGACACTTAGTGGTAATTCATTAAATATCGCAAATAACTGTGTTTCTGGTGGTAACGCTAATATGCTGTCTGAATTTTGAGCGACAGTAATTCCTGTCGTTCCAAATACACTAAACCAAATTAAGCTTACGATTGTTGGAACGAGTAATACTGCAATAACAAACTGTCTAATTGAACGTCCTTTTGATACACGTGCAATAAATATACCAACGAAAGGACTCCAACTGATCCACCACCCCCAGTAGTAAATGGTCCAGCTTTTCAGCCATTCAGATTTTTGCTCATAGAGAGGGGCTACGTCGAAACTGTTTTGTAAAAAAGTTCCGAGGTAAGATCCTGCAGTTGTTGTCATCATATTTAAAATAAGGATCGTTGGCCCTATGAAAAATAGAGCAACTAATAATAGTACTGCAAGTGACATATTAATGTTACTTAAATATTGAATCCCTTTAGATAATCCACTCCAAGCGCTCGCTAAGAATAGAATAGTAACAACAAAAATAATGACAAACTGTACTAAAATATTTTGAGGCACATTAAATAAATAATTCAGACCTGCGTTAATTTGTAACGTACCTACACCTAAAGATACCGCAACCCCAATAACAGTTGCGAATACCGCAAGTACGTCGACGACTGTACCTAATGGACCATCTACTCGGTCTCCAAAAATAGGTCTTAACGTTTTAGACAGTAAACCATCTTCGTTCTTTCTAAACTGGAAGTATGCGAGAGATAACGCAACGATTCCATATACCGCCCACGGATGGAATCCGTAGTGGAATATCGTTGAACGCATTGACTCCATGAATGCTTCTTTAGTTTCTCTGTCAGTTGATGGTGGTGCTAGATAATGGGAAATAGGTTCTGATGCCCCGTAGAACACAAGGCCGATCCCCATACCGGCACTGAATAACATCGCTAACCAAGAAATTGTTCTGAATTCAGGTTCGTCATTCGGTTTACCAAGTTTTAATTTTCCAATCGGACTAAATATTAAAAATACTGAAAATAAAATAATTACCGTAACAAGTATCATGTAATACCAACCAAAAGTAACTGTAATATAGTTACTTAATGCTCCAGTCATTTCACCGAATCTTGCTGGCATAAACATACCAAATAAAACAAGAATTAGTACTAAAATTGACGCGTATTTAAACACTGGTGATATTTTTTGCTTACTTTTATCGGTCATTTTAACACTCCTTTTTTATACACAAGTATATAGACTAACATATTGATACTTAGAATAAAAGGGTGTTTGAAAATAAAGTAATAATATCTAGTCTAATCTATTGTATTTCTTATTTAAAATTATTATAATTAAGTGTAGATAGAGCATTACATTAAATGATAATTTTCTAAATTAGTAGGTGAACAACTTTGAAAAAATGGCTACAAAATAAAGGCTTTCGAAACACGGTTATTTGTGCATTCCTTATTATTATAGGGATTGTACTTCAGTACCAAGGCCTTGAAAATGTTGCGATTCCAGTATTTATTGCTGCTTTTTTAATCGGGGGATATTATAGCGCAAAAAACGGAATCGAAGAACTGATTCACGACAAACATTTAAACGTAGACGTACTGATGATTTTAGCTGCCGTTGGTGCATCGATCATCGGTTATTGGATGGAAGGTGCACTGTTAATTTTCATTTTCAGTCTTGCTGAAGCAATGGAATCGATGGCAAACGAAAAAAGCCGAAACGCGATTTCTGAGTTAATGAACTTAACGCCAGACGAAGCACGTCGTTACAATGAAAACGGCGAAATTGAAGTCGTTCCAACTGCTGAGCTAAAAGTTGGAGATAAAGTTCAAGTGCCACGCGGTGAAACAATTCCAATTGACGGAAAACTACTTTCAACTGACACGGTTGTTAACGAAGCATCTGTTACAGGTGAATCCGTTCCTGTTGAAAAAGTAACAGGAGACGAGGTCGTCGGGGGGACGATTAACGAAGGTAACAGAATCGATATGGAAGTCACAGTTGAAGACAGTAACACGTTATTTGCTAAAATTATTCGACTTGTCGATGAAGCGCAGTCTTCACCAAGTAAAACAGCGAGTTTTATTGAGTCAATTGAAGATACTTATGTAAAAGTTGTATTAGTCGGGGTTCCGTTATTTATCGCTTTAGCGTATTTTGTACTCGACTGGGGTTGGACAGAGTCGTTTTACCGTGGGATGGTACTTTTAACAGTTGCGTCACCATGTGCATTAGTCGCAAGTGCAACACCTGCAACACTTTCAGCAATTTCAAACGCTGCACGTAACGGAATGGTGTTTAAAGGCGGTCAAACGATTGACAACACGAATGCGTTAAATGCGATTATATTTGACAAAACAGGTACGTTAACAGTCGGTGAGCCTGCTGTTACAGATGTTTATTACGTAGATGGTGTCGACCACGCACATGTCGATGAGGTTATTAAAAGTGCGGAATCAGGATCTATGCATCCAATTGCAGTAGCGATTTTAGATTACTTAGAAGACACGCCACTCATTGAACTCGATCACGTTGAGGATATTACAGGTAAAGGATTCTTAATTCAAAACAAAGGTAGCGAATGGAAAGTCGGAAAGCATAGTTATGTGTTAGATGAATCTAATATTCAGCTATCTGAAGAAGTGAAGCGTGTCGTAATTGAAAAAGAATCGACAGGAAACACGGTAATTTTCGTGAGTCGTGATAACGAGTTACAAGCGTTTTATGCGCTAGAAGACGTCGTGAAAGAAAATGCGAAAATTGCGATTGAAAAACTTAATAACATGGGTATTCAAACGATTATGGTTACGGGTGATAATGAAAATACCGGAAAGCATATCGCAAAACAAGTTGGTATTAAAGAAGTTCATGCAAATAAAATGCCAGATGAAAAATCTTCTATATTAGATGAATTAAAAGAAAAATATGGTAACATCGGAATGGTTGGAGATGGTGTAAACGATGCACCAGCGTTAGCGAAATCTTCAGTTGGATTTGCGATGGGTTCAGGAACAGATATCGCAATGGAAACAGCAGACGTCGTACTTATTAAAGACGACTTAACGATGATACCGTACTCTATAGGATTATCTAAAAAGATGAAACGAATCGTCATTGCGAACGTTTTATTTGCAATTGCGGTCATCGCGTTACTCATCATTGCGAACCTTTTCCAAGCAATAAACTTACCACTAGGAGTCATTGGCCACGAAGGATCAACAATTCTAGTTATATTAAATGGTTTAAGATTATTAGCGTATAGAGATTAAACATTTGTATTCTTGATGAATAATAGCTTATAATAAACGTACATATAAACGTACGTTTGGAGTGAAGGATATGGAAATTATTACACCCACAAAGGCTAGGGAAAATTTTTATAATATTTTAAAAGAAGTTAATGAAAGTCATAGTCCAATAGTTATTAGTGGTAGCAAATCAAACTCTGAAGCAGTCCTTATTAGTAAAGAAGATTGGGATAGTATTAATGAAACGCTATATTTAGAAAATAACGGTGTATTAAATGTAGTTAGAGAACGAATGGAAGATAATAGTGGTTGGACAGATATTGACGATATCAATTGGGATGAGCTATGAGCGTAACACAGTATAAAGTTATTATTAAAAATAGTGCAAAGACCGATTTGAAAAAGATTAAGCAATCAAACTTAAAGTATAACTTTATGAAGATTATAGAGACATTAAAAAATGATCCCTTTAAATCGACACAATCATTTAAAAAGCTCGTACCAAAAAGTGAGGGAAGATATTCTAGAAGAATTAACCATCAACACAGAGTGGTTTATACAGTAAATGAAGATGAGAAAATCGTCTATATTTACTCATGCTGGTCTCATTATGAATAAACGCCGAGTACAGTTGTACTCGGCGTTATTTTATTTGTTCTTACGTTTACTAAATGATTGATGTGCCTCGGCGATGTCGATTGTTTCATCTGCTAAATTATCGAGTCGGTGCAAGATGTTAACGTCTGTGAGTCGCTTTCCTTCGTATGCTTCTGGTGTGATGAATACATATGATGATAGTACGTGTGCTTTCATGTAGTTTAATATTGGCTTCAGCATCATTTCTGCAACTAAGAAATGTCTATTGGATCCTGCTGTTGAGACGATGGATACTGTTTTTCCTTTTAAGCCATTGATTGGTAATAGGTCGAATAAGTTTTTTAGAACTGCAGGGATTGATGCTTGGAACACTGGGAATCCGATAACGATGACGTCAGCGGCTAACATTTTAGAAATAACTTCTTTTGTGTCACCCGACCAGTCTTCATAATGACGACCATCTGCTAAGTTGAGTGTTTTATCTTTTAAATCGATCATCTCGATATTATGAGTATTATAATGTGTTTCAAAATAATCTGTGACGTATTGTAAAGCAGTTGCCGTTTTTGAACCGACATTCGCTCCAACTAATACTAGTATATTCATTACGTTCTCTCCTATAAAATTATCAATTATATCGTATCATTTTCTTGGTGTATTGTAATATATGACGATTAAAATCAGTCAAATTGTTGATGAAAATGTCAGCGATTTTTTGAAAATATTTAAGAAATCGCTACCATTTTTTGTTTTAATCGCTATAATTAAAAAGAGATTATTATTAGGGGGATTTTCAATGAAGGAAAGTAAACTAGAATCACCAAGACAGATTAACGTCTTTTTAGCAATTATACCGTTCATTGTTATGATCTTTTCGATGTATGTTGCGGTGGTTAAATTTGAAATTGATCCGCACGTGCCGTTAATTCTCGGTACGGCAACTGCTGCGATTGTCGCTCTTATTTGTGGTTATAAGTGGGATTCACTTGAAGAATTTATGTATAAAGGAATCAAACTCGCACTACCGGCTGTCGTTATTATTATTTTAGTTGGTCTCGTCATCGGTTCTTGGATCGGTGGAGGTATTGTTGCGACGATGATTTACTACGGTTTAATTTTATTAAATCCTAAATATTTCTTAGTCACGATCATGCTTATCTGTGCATTAGTTGCACTTGCGATTGGAAGCTCATGGTCAACGATGGCAACGATTGGTGTTGCTGGTATGGGTATCGGTATGTCGATGGGGATTGAACCTGCGATGATTGCCGGAGCTGTTATTTCTGGAGCTTATTTTGGAGATAAAATGTCACCGCTATCAGACACGACAAACTTAGCTGCTGGTTTAACACACGTACCTTTATTCGATCACATTAAACACATGTTTTACACGACGATTCCAGGACTTATTATTTCTATAATTGTATTTTTAGTTATCGGTCTTAAAGTAATTGGTAACCAAACGTTAAACGATGAACAAGTAAATGGCATGCTCAGTGCGATGCAAGATAACTTTGTCATTTCACCGTGGCTATTTTTAGTACCAGTAATTGTTATCGTTTTAATCGTATTAAAAATGAGTGCTGCACCTGCACTATTCATCGGTGCGATGCTCGGAGTACTTGCTCAAGTATTTGTTCAAGGTGGATCACTTAGCACGTCGATTGACGTATTAACAAATGGATACGCTTTAGAAAGTGGTAACGAAAGTGTAGATACACTATTTAACCGCGGTGGGTTACTCGATATGATGTACACTGTGTCGATGACAATCGTAGCGATGACTTTCGCAGGGATTATGGAATACTCAGGCATGCTTCAATCGATTATGAACCAAATTTTAAAAATCGCAAAAGGAACATTTGGTTTAATTTCAGCTACACTTGCTTCAGCGTTTTTCACAAACGCAACGTGTTCTGAACAATATATTTCAATCGTTGTACCGTCAAGAATGTACTTAAAATCATATATAGACAATAAACTACATCCGAAAAACTTATCACGAAGCTTAGAAGATGGTGGTACGTTAACGTCAGTATTCATCCCGTGGAATACGTGTGGGGTATTTATATATGGAACGTTAGGAGTGTACGCTTGGGATTACGGCCCATATGCGATTTTAAACTTCTCTGTACCAATTATTGCACTCATTTTAGCTGCGACAGGTATTGGTGTTAAATATATTACTGACAGCGAAAAAGAAGAGTTCTTAGAAGATATTTACGGTTCAGAACAAGCGAAACCAGCAAGCAATGAGTTATAATATACGTATGAAACATATTATTAAACTCATTTTAAGTATCTTTTTTGTGTTTTTCATCAGCATATTTACTGATAAAAAACGCGCAAAATAATGGATCGGAGCTGATGGTGTTGAAACGCTATATTATGTTGATGTCAATGTCGCTACTTTTAGCTGCATGTTCAACGAATACAGATACAAAAGAGCCGTCCGAAAACGTCGAAGAACCAAAAGAAAATATTGAAGAGAAAGATGTAGATAAAGATATGACAAAAACACGTTACATCGTCTCGTTTAATCGTGACGTTACATTAGAAGACTTAAAAGAATATGGTGTAGAAGAATCAGATGTGATTAATGAGATGGACAACCTGAACATGAAGACAATCGATCTCGATGAGTCACAATACGAAAGTTTAAAAGAAGCGCCATTTGTCACGCATATGGAAGCGGATGAAGAAATCGGCATCCCCCCAGGGGAAAAAGAAGATAAATCTGATGAAATGTAATATCACGAAGGCAGACTCCGGTCTGCCTTTTTTGGTACAATGAACCGTGGAGGAGACATATGAGTAAATATTATGCAGTACGTAAAGGGAGAACCCCTGGTATTTATAGAGATTGGGACACTGCAAAGCGCGAAGTGATGGGTTTTAGCGGTGCAGAGTATAAATCATTTAAAACTGAAGATGAAGCACTTCAGTTTATGAATTTAAACAAAAAAGAAGCTATAAAGTTAGATGGGCTTATAGCGTATGTTGACGGGAGTTATGATAAGCGAACAGAACGCGCTGGCTTCGGTGCTATTCTGATTGAAGATGGTAAAGTAATACACGAAGCGTCAAAAGAAATCGCCATTAATAAAGACGACAATTTATGGAACGTCAGCGCTGAAATTGGTGGAGTACTATATGCAGTTAACTATGCGATTTCAAATCAGTACGATAAAATTCACGTCCATTATGACTATGCAGGTTTAGAAAAATGGGCAACGAAAGAGTGGCGTGCAAATAAACCGACAACAAAAGAATATCAGAAGCAAATGGAGCAACTGATGCACCAAATCAAAGTAGATTTTATAAAAGTGAAAGCACACACTGGAGATTTTTATAACGAGCGCGCAGATGATCTTGCAAAACAATCAATTATGGAGGACTAAATGGTGAAAAAATTATTGTTTTTTGACATTGACGGAACACTTTATAATACATCGGTCAAAGTACCAGAATCTACTAAACGTGCGATCGAATCGCTTAAAAAAGATGGACATACGTTAGTTATTGCGACAGGTCGCGCACCGTTTTTATTTAAAGATTTAAGAGAAGAGTTAGGTATTGAGTCGTTCATCGCATTAAACGGACAATACGCAGTCGTTGACGGAGAAGTGATTTACAAAAATCCGATTCCGAGTGACTTGTTAGAAGAAATATCTAAAGACGCTAAAAAACATAACCATCCAGTCGTCTATTTAAACGATACACATATGGTGTCAAATATAAAAGGTCATAGCCGAATCAACGAAGGGTTAGGCTCTTTAAAGTTCGATGAATCACCTGGACATAATGAAAACTTCCACCTTGAAAACGAAGTGTACCAAGGATTACTCTTCTGTACAGAAGATGAAGAAGACTATTATAAAGAAAGATATAGTGAGTTAGACTTTTTAAGATGGCATCGAGTGTCGTTAGACGTAATGCCAAAAGGCGGATCTAAAGCAGAAACAGTTAAAAAAGTGATCGAAAAGCTCGGATTTAATGAAGATGACGTCTATGCATTTGGAGACGGACCGAACGATTATGACATGTTAAAGCTCGTTAAGCACTCTGTTGCGATGGGTAACGGTGTCGATGAAACGAAATCAGTCGCCGAATATGTCACGAGTCACGTCGATGACGACGGATTATATCATGCGTTAAAACATTATAAACTCATTTAAATAAAACAAGCCGTGTCCGTATAAACGGATGCGGCTATTATAATGGTCGAACGAATATAAATTGTGCGATTGTTGAGGATATATATACGATTTCTCCGTTTGTTTCATTGTATAGTTCGTATGAGTCAAGCATATCATCGAAGTTTTTTACCGTGACGACGTCGTTTATATTTAAGTTTTGGTTTTTAAAGTAATGTACGAGTCGGTCTTCGTTTACGAAACGCTGGATGACGACGGAATCGCTAATTTTTATGTCCGGTAAGATCTTTGCGTGGCGATCTGCGATTTCCATATCTTCAGGTAAAATTGCTCCGCCATGTGGACAATATTTTGGACGTCCTAGATATTCGTATATTCTTTTAGCGAGTTTATCTGAAGTTGAGTGCTCTAACAGTTCAGCTTCGTCGTGAACTTCATCGATTGAAAACCCAAGTTTTTCAACGAGGAAGACTTCCCATAGACGGTGTTTATGGACGAGTCGTTTTGCTTCTTCGGCACCTTCAGCGGTAAGCATACTCCCGTGATACGGCTTTAAATCGATCCAGCCGATTTTAACTAGGCTGTTCATCATCTCGGTAACTGTTGGTGGTGAAATATTGAGTTTTTGAGATATCGATTTATTAGATACTCTAGAAAACTCGCCACCGAGTTCATATATTATTTTTAAGTAATCTTCTCTCGTCGGACTCATTTATAATCCACCTCTCGTTATGTAACTTAATTATGCAATGAATATGAATCTCATGCAACATTCGTTTATTTTATCATTTAAATAGGATACGTTATAATGTAAGAATAGAAAAATATGTTCGAAAAAAGTTAAGGAAGTGTATGAATATGACAAGAATGATAGACATCATTACAAAAAAACGCGACAATATCGAATTATCAAAAGAAGAAATTAAATCGTTTGTTCAAGGATATACCAATGGAGATATCCCGGATTATCAAGCATCGAGTCTACTGATGGCAATCTTTTTAAACGGTATGACAGAAGATGAAGTTGCAACGTTAACGATGGAAATGGTTGAGTCTGGAGACCAAATCGACTTATCTGGAATCGAAGGGTTTAAAGTAGATAAACACTCGACAGGTGGTGTTGGTGATACTACGACGTTAGTATTAGCACCACTCGTTGCAGCAGTTGGCGTTCCAGTGCCTAAAATGAGTGGAAGAGGGCTAGGGCATACAGGTGGAACGGTTGATAAGCTTGAAGCGATGGAAGGATTCCATGTTGAATTATCTCAAGAAGAATTTATCAATCTCGTAAACAAACAAAAACTTGCACTAGTCGGACAATCAGGTAACTTAACTCCGGCAGATAAGCTGATTTACGCTTTACGTGACGTTACAGGAACAGTAAACTCGATCCCACTAATCGCAAGTTCGATTATGTCTAAAAAAATCGCAGCAGGTGCAGATGGTATCGTTCTAGACGTAAAAGTTGGTGACGGTGCATTCATGAAAAATGAAAAAGATGCAGAGGCACTCGCACATACGATGGTACAAATTGGTAATAATGTCGGACGAAATACGATGGCAGTTATTTCAAGTATGGAAGAGCCACTCGGTTATGCAATTGGTAACGCGCTAGAAGTGATTGAAGCGATTGAAACGTTAAAAGGAAAAGGTCCAGAAGACCTTACAGAATTATCACTTGTACTCGGTAGTCAAATGGTTGTCCTTGGTGGTGGGGCAAATAGTTTAGAAGAAGCACGTGGACTATTAGAGAAAGCAATCGAAGATGGTTCGGCACTAGAGAAATTTAGACAACTTATCGTAAGTCAAGGTGGAAACGGCGACGTGATTGATGACTATAGTCTATTACCAACTGCTGAATATACGATTGAAGTAAAATCAGACAAAGCAGGATACGTCACGCAAATTGAGTCTGAAAATATGGGAGTAGCAGCATCGATTTTAGGCGCTGGACGTGAAACGAAAGAAAGTGAAATCGACTTAGCGGTCGGTATCGTTCTAGAGAAAAAAGTTGGAGATAAAGTAGAAGTCGGAGATACACTTGCAGTGATTCACTCTAACAAAGAAAATGTCGATGACGTCATTTCACGCGTTAAAGATTGTTATACGTTTGGTGAAGAGGAAGTTCATCCAACACTCATTAAAAAAGTGATTACAGAATAGAGGTGTATATATTGAAACAATGGATTCCGCAATATGACAAGCTTAGAGAAGCATCAAAAGAAAAAGTAGACGCACAGTTAAACGAGTTAGATTTAGAAAAAATAAAATCTGTCTATGAAGAAGTTTATGTAAATCAGACGACGTTTGATACGTCAAACGTTGAAGAAGTCCCCTACGTGACAAAAGAAGAGTTAGACGTAGAAGTGTTAGAACGTTTAGCACACACATCGATTGAAGACGGGAAAGTCGCGGTACTTTTAATGGCTGGTGGACAAGGAACACGCCTCGGGTACGATGGACCGAAAGGAACGTTTACATTTGACGACGTATCGCTTTTTGAACTACAAGCGCGTCAAATCTTAAAATATAAAAAAGAAGACGTGTTAAACGTTCATTGGTACATTATGACGAGCGATATTAATCACGATGAAACGGTTCAATTTTTCGAAGATAAAAAATACTTCGGATTACCAAAAGAAAATGTTCACTTCTTTAAGCAAGAACATTTTCCATCTCTATCAAAATCTGGAGAGTTACTATTAACTAAAGATGAAGAAATAATGATCACACCGAACGGGAACGGTGGAATATTTAGTGCGCTTAAAGCGAGTGGCATGCTAGAAGATATGAAAACGCGTGGCGTTGAAGCGGTATTTATGAATAACGTCGACAACGTCGTCGTAAAAGTACTCGACGAAGTACTTGTCGGACTTCATTTAGATGAGGAAAATGAAGTGACGTCAAAATCGATTACACCTAAACCAAATGAAAGTGTCGGTCGACTCGCGTTACTTGACGGTAAGAAAACAGTCGTTGAATACACTGAAATTCCTGACGGAGAAGATGCGTCATTTACAAATGGAAATATCGGTATTCATGTATTTAGTATCCCGTTTATCGAGAAAGCGGCAGAGGCGGATATGCCATATCACCTCGCGCTTAAAAACTTAGAGTTTTTAGATGATGATTTAAAGTTAGTAAAAGAAGAAGCGTTAAAATTTGAAAAGTTCTATTTCGACGCATTTATCGTTGCAAATAAACATAAGACGCTTCAAGTGGACCGTGCAGGAGAATTTTCACCACTTAAAAACAAAGAGGGTCAAGATAGTGTGGAAACAGCGCGTCGTGATCTTGAGAGGTACGAACTGATATAGATGAAAGAAAATAATATCTCTGTTGAAAAAACTTTAAAACACATTATTCCTTTATCGTTTGGTGAAGAAGTAGGAAATAGCGTCAGTCACGGTGTCGCAACATTTCTATTTATATTTTTACTTCCTTTTACTGCTATATATATGTATGTAGAAGGTGGGGCAATGCATGCGTTTGGCGGTAGCGTGTATGTCATTTCAATCATTACGATGTTTTTATCGTCGACGATTTACCATATTATGGCACCGGGCACACATCACAAATATGTCATGCGTTTAATTGACCATAGTTGTATATACATTGCGATTGCCGGTACGTATACACCAGTCGCGCTTAGCGTTATCGGTGGATTTTGGGGATATACGATTCTCATACTCCAGTGGAGTGCGGCGATTTTAGGTGTACTATATAAGACGTTAAGTCCGAAAGTCAGTCCAAAAATTAGCTTAGCGTTTTATCTTGTGATGGGGTGGATGATTGTACCGTTTTTACCTGCCGTATTATTTGGTACAAATATTATGTTTTTAGTCATGCTTTTTATAGGTGGCGTATTATATACAATTGGCGCATGGTTCTATGCGCAAAAAGATAAGCGATACTTCCATATGATATGGCACTTTTTTATATTTATAGCGAGTGTCGCTCATTATATCGGTATCGTGTTCTACATGATTTAACATAAAATCAGACTTCATACGCATTTTATTGCATGAAGCAATCGCTTATTATGATAATATAAGTTCAAATAGCGATTATCGAGAGGGGATTTTAAATGATAACAGAGTCAGAAGTACGTCAAATAGTGGAGAGTGTAAACGATCCGATTTTAAACGTACCGATTTCTGAAACGAGTGGTATCGAATCAGTCAAAATAATAGAAGATAAAGGACACGTCAGCTTAAAGATTTTAATTGGGCGTTTAGGTGGACAAGAGCAGTTAGACCTACAAATTAAAATCGTTAATTTATTAAAAGAAGCGGGCGCAAATAGTGTCGGTCTTCGCTTTGACGAGTTACCAGAAGAAGAAATTAATAAACATAAAGCGACGATGGGTAACCAGTACGAAAGCCAGTTTGATATGGAAAAAACGAAGTTCATTTCTGTAGCATCTGGTAAAGGTGGCGTTGGTAAATCAACGGTTACGGTAAACCTTGCGGTTAAATTACAAAAGCTTGGTAAAAAAGTTGGTATCATCGACGCAGATATATACGGGTTTAGTGTGCCAGATATGATGGGGATTTCAGAGCAACCTGAAATTAAAGACAAAAAAATTATTCCAGTTGAACGCTTCGGTGTTCAAGTTATTTCTATGGGATTCTTTGTTGAAGAGAATACACCTGTCATTTGGAGAGGACCGATGCTCGGTAAAATGCTAACGAGTTTCTTTAAAGAAGTAGAATGGGGCGACCTAGACTATCTTCTACTCGATTTACCACCTGGAACAGGAGATGTGGCGCTCGACGTGCATCAAATGTTACCGGAGAGTAAAGAAATTATCGTAACGACACCACATCCAACAGCAGCGTTCGTTGCAGCTCGTGCAGGAGCGATGGCGATTCATACGGATCACGAAATTTTAGGTGTTGTAGAGAATATGTCTTACTTTGAAAGTAAAGAAACAGGCAATAAGGAATATATATTCGGTAAAGGTGGCGGACAAAAACTCGCGGAAGAGTTAAACGTGCCGTTACTCGGGCAGATTCCACTTGGCCAACCAAACTTTGACAAAGAAGACTTTGCACCGTCCGTTTACCTTGAAGGTGAAATTAGCGATCATTATGAGAAAATCGCAAAACGCATTATCGAGGAAGAAGAATGAGTTCAAAATATGTTGTTAAGTTTTACTTTACGACGTTAATTATCGGTGTGATTGCGTCTACATTTATCAGTCTGTTTACAGAATATGAAAATGTCACGAGTCATTTGTTTAAAGGGGACTTTTCTGAGTTTTTCGTCGGTTTAATATGGATTATAGGATACGGACTTATTATCGCGACTGTCGCGCAAGTCGTTTTCTATATATACTTATTCATTAACCCACTTGGGCTCGGGATATTTAGAGGCATTTGGCCATACGTACAAATACTTCTTATTATGTATGCGATATTCGATCTTTTTTACTTAAGATTTTTCAAAGTTGGAAAAGATCACGGTTCAACGTTTGAGTTTATATGGATACCAATTATTGTCGTAATTGTTGGATTCGTAGTCGCATATGTTAAAAATAAACAAGTCGAAAAGAATATCTTTATACCATCATTATTCTTTATGATATTTATGACGTCGTTAACACTACTACCATTTATATCAGTAGAAGATACGACTTGGATTTACCGTTCGATATTTACTGTACTCATATTAAATGCGTACCAATTACTTAGATTGCCAAAATATATTGAAGCATCTAAAGAGGATAAGATCGCACGTGGTATCGTTAAAAAAGATAAATAAAGGTCTATAACTTTATAGCGTGATTATCACGCTATAAAGTTTTTTAAAAAGTTAATTTTAATGCTTGACCATTTTTTGTTTACTTGCTATTATATAAAAGTCGTCAAAATCAAGAAACGACAGACGCACGAAAAATAAATTTTAAAATATCAAAAAATAACTTGCTTTAATTTTTTGAACGTGCTATAGTAAATATTGCGCTTTTCAAAAGCGCGACGAATGAACATTGAAAACTGAATGACAATATGTCAACGTTAATTCCGATAAAAAGAAGTTACTATATAAAAGTAACTAAAACTAGAGCGACTAGTATAAAACGCATTTTATAAAGAGCTAGAAAACTCTAACTATTATGGAGA
>NZ_KV802781.1:0-14836 GCF_001810835.1 Nosocomiicoccus sp. HMSC067E10
AGTGGCTAACTTAAACTTGAAATTTAAGATTAAAAAATATTTGTAATTTTATAACATGCCATTATAAGATACTTAACATCGAAAGAGTCCAGAGAACTCATACTTCATTCTTTTTTAAAGCATCACACCTTACATTTCGATATGATAATATTATAAATATCCAAATTTATTTTTATAACCGAAAAGAGGTCAACACATATGGCATACGTTGCTGAAACTGAAATCCAATTATTATATGCAGATACGGACATGATGGGTGTCATGTACCATGGAAATTATATAAAATGGCTAGAGCTTGGGAGAATTCAACTCATTGAAGATCTCGGGTTTAGTTATGTTGAAATGGAAAAAGAAGGATTCGTCGCACCGATTCACAACGTCAATATTACGTACAAAAATCCGATTATATATGGCGACCGTGCATTTGTACGCACGTGGGTAGAAAAGAACACCGGAATTCGCGTGACGTACGGATTCGAAATCGTCAATGAAGCACGTGAAACGTGTGCGGACGGTGAAGTGACATGTATCGTCGGTAAAAAGACAGAAACTGGTTTTCGTCCAGTAAACTTTAAAAAGGCGTACCCTGAATGGTTTAACAAGTACGAAGAAATAAAAGTAAAATAATAAAAAACATTAAAAAACACGTGCGTCTCTATGGTGGGACACACGTGTTTTATTCTTCTAGCGTTAAACCATTTCGCTCGAAAATGAATTTATGCTTATTAAAACTGATTTTCCCGTCACTCATTTCAGCGCGTTCATTTACGATACCCTCTTTAATAAGTGCGCGGAGTTTTTTATCATCATAAAGGATGACCATCTTTTGAGTGATTGTATCATCACTATTTACTGCAAAGTCAAACTTCACAGTCCCTCTTGGTAATCTTTCATATTTTTCTTTTAGTTTTTGTTTTTCATCTTGTAAAGACTCTCTCGCGTCTTTTGTCGTCTCATAGCCCCAGTATTTTAAAGGTGCGGTCGTTTCGTAAATCTCTTTTGTTACCACATTGTCTTTATGATATACCGTCACTGTACGATTATACTCTTCAAACGTTCCAGTAAATACGGACTTTTTTGTAGACACACATGCAGTGAGCACGAGCACTAGAGCGAGCAAAGTGATTATTTTAATAATTTTCAATATAAGCACATACCTTTTAACATTGTATGTGTTATATCGTAACAAATTTTCTTATATACGAACAGCTATAGCACTGTTTATAAACACACACAATCGATTATTCCTGTTCTTTTAGACCGTCTGCTTCGTATTGTTCTTTCGTTTCTTTAAAACTTACTGTTGACGCTGATTTATCACCATCAAGGAAACCAACTTCGATTAATCCTTGAACATTTTCAGGTGTTGTATAATCTAAGTCAAATGTCATGATGATTGCTTGTTTTTCTTCATCGACTTCGACATTCACTTTAACAGCTCCGTCGGGTGCGTTACTTGCAAGTCTTTCATATGTTTCTCTTTGAACCTCTGCTGCTTCTTTTGCTTCATCGTCATTTTCGATACCGCCTGCTTCATAAGACAACTCATATACGAGATGCTCTGACTGTATATCGTCACCTTCAACGACTACTGTTGACTGAACGTCCATGTCGTCAATCGTCCCTGTAAACACGTGTTCTGATGGACCTTTATTACATGCAACAAGTACTATAACCATTAAAGATAATAGTATCGTTCTTAGTTTCATTATTAAAATCTCCCTTTTTCATTTCTATCTATTATACGATAAAATATTATGTATTAGAATAAGTCCAGAAGAACTTATCCTTTTTCAGTATTACCGCATCTTATTTTACTTCTTTCAAGCCACCCGATTTACTAAGAGTTTCTACTGTTTGTGAATGGCTTACAAAATCTGTACCATTGTAACCTGCCGTTACTACATTCGCATCTGCTAATGCTTTAACATTTTCAGGAGAATCGTAGTTTACGATGTGGAAAACTTTTATCATTTCACTTTCTTCATCGTTAACAATTTCAACACTTGCTATATCCTTAGGAACTCCGTTTAATGCTTTTTCAAACTCTTTACTCTTTTCTTCTATCAATTGTTCTGCATCTTTTTTATTTTCAACATTTATATCTTTGTATGCAACTTCAGACATCTGTACTTCATAGAGTATTTGATCTTTCTCAGTATCTACGACATACATTTTATAAAAATCTTCTACATCATTACTTGCTTCATAATAATACTTGTCGTATTTCTCAACATCTTTTTTATCAGCAACGAGTAGTACTTTTTCGTCTAGCGCTTTTTTATCTATGTTAGAATTTGAAGCTGAATCATCTTCAATCACTCCAAGCTCTTTTAATGACTCGATGAATGACTCATAGCTGACAGTTTCTTCTGTTCCATTACCCTCAACGATATCATACGCTATAAATGTTTGGACGTTCTCTGGGTCAGAGTAGTTATAGAACTTATCATACTTTAAAGCTTTTTCGTCTGGAAGGTTTTCTGCAGTCACTTTTGCGACGTCATCCGGAAGGTCTGATAGTAATTGATCATGATAGGCATTTTCTTGATCAACAAGTTGATTGGCTTCTTCTTCATTTTTTAAGTCATAGTATTCATACGGGATTTTTTCAACTTGATGTAGAGTTAAAAGAATATCATTTTCTTTGTCTGCAGTAATCTCAATATCTACTTCAATACCATCAACGACATTTGAGTAGTGTTCTGTCGTCACTTCACCTTTAGTAGCGTCTTTTTGTAGCGTATCTGTTTGATTACTTGTATTTTCTTTTGCATTATCTTTTTTTGTTTCATTTTCTTTTGACGTATTTTCTTGAGTCGTTTCTTCAGTTTTTTCATCTTTTTTAGCTGAAGTATCTTCGGCTTTGTCATCGGTCGGTGACTGACATGCAGTTAACATCACTATAGCAGCAGATAAAAATAATAGCTTCGCTTTCATGATTACTTACCTCTTTCTAAAATACTCAAAATTTTAAGCGTTTTTATTTTTTACAAATCGAATAAGCGAGTTTACACACTCTTTAAAAGAAAATAGTCCTCCTCTGTCCTAGATTTGAATGACATACATCGCATCACGTATCTCTTTTGTGATTACTTTCGTTCTCCATTCTCTTCTATAACCGAGACACGCACATATAAATGTGACGCCATTCTCTATAAAGTTATGACGAAAATGAATATGGCCTGAAACGCTATATTGAATATCATATTCATTATAAAAATCATCATATTTTGTTGTACCCATAAATGCATTATAATAATCGAATATTTTATGAGGCATCGGCACACGGAACTTTTTATTTGTTGCAACATGTGTAACGAGGATGATTTTTTTATCTTTCACTTTTTCGAGATCTTTCTTTGTAAGTTCTGCAAAATAGTTCGCAACGTCTACATCTGAGATTTTAAAGTCAATATTAAACTTATCCTGCCAATGACCACCTTTAAACGCGCGACGCTCTAACTCCTCATAAGAAAATCTTTCGCTCGCAAACGAATAATCATACCACGCAGGACTCCCGACAATTGCCCACTCATCATTAATAATATACGGTTTCTCCAAGAGAGAATTCGGCTGGTGCTTAAAATAATCGTAAATCTCCCACGACGACTTATCATCTCCGCTCGCATTCCAAAAATCATGGTTCCCGGGGATAAAAATCACCTTCACACCCGTCACACATTCAACTGCTTGAGTAAACTGCTGTGACTTTATATGATCATTCGAAATATCGCCCGCGATAATGAGTAAATCAAGCGAAAGACGGCGCACCTCATTCGAAACCTCACGTAAAAAGACCGTTTCATTAATTTCATCATTATGATATCTATCAACATGCAAATCAGAAATTACACCAATTTTCATAAACATCGTCTCCAAAATTGTATATAGGGATAGTGTAGCAAAGAAGTGCTATAAAATTACAGAAATGAAAAAGAAGCTAACAGTTGTTAGCTTCTGAATATATTATTTTTTAGTTCTAAATATATCTAATGGTTTTCCATCACGGGTTTTCCATTCCATCCAGCCGTTATTTTGGTTGCCGATAATTACAAAGCCTGCTGTTGATGGTGACGTACAAATGACATCTTCTTGTAAAATATTATCAACTATATGCGCGAGTCTTCTTGTTTCATTTAAATGTGAGGTATCTCCATCCGGTGCACAAAGGCTTCCTTTTAACACTGTAAAGACACCGTCTTCAACACGAGCTATACCCCTTACTTCACCGAAACCTCTTACTCTTCTATTTAATACGTATTCACCATCAGGGATAAGTGAAGTATCTCTTTTCATTTCTACTTCTTTAGTTGCATCATCAAATGTCTCTTCTTTAGACTTTTCTATAGGAAATACTTGTCTGCCTTCAAATGATGAAAGTAATTGAATGACTAGATCAATATCCAAAGCATATAGTTCTGAATTAGAAACTTTACTCTTTTTAAAAATATCATCTAGCAGTACTTCTTTTGCATGATAATCTTCAACTTCAATAGCGAACTTTCTGTCTAAAGCGACGACGTTAAAATATCCATTCCGTTCAAGAAAGTTCATACGATTTTCGAAGTTATCAACGCCTGTCTTACCGATTTTAACTAGACCTGGAACAGCTGTCGACATCACGTAAATAATCCCTCTATCGATTGTACTCACTCCTTACCTTTCATACAGCGGCGCAATTTCTTTTGCATACGTATCTTTTAAATTTTCTTTGATGACTCTTCGATATCTAAATCGTTTTTCTGCATCATCATTACGCGCTTTGTATGTCTGGTAATCCCCTGAGTCTATTAAATCTCTTTCACCGATTTGATTATCTGAAGATGCTCTAAAGTTATCAACGACAAACATTAAATCATTTTCATTGAGCGCGTATTTATACGCAAATTCTTTGACGACTGTTTCTTTCTCTTGTTCTTTTAGTTGTTCAAATAGAATCATGACATCATCTTTATTATACTTCTCTGGATTTTGCTTAATATTTTTCCAAAGTTTTTCTACGAGATGTCCTAATTTTTCGTTCGACTGTATTAAATCTGAAATGTAAGATTCAATCTCTGATTGCTTTGTCTCTACACGTTCTTCTGGCTCATCATGATTCACACGACTTTCCATTACACTTTGAATAAGCCCTAATATATATTCATGATTGACAGTATCTTTTGAAACTGAATTTATTTCGTATGCAATGTCGATGATGATATCGTCGTCTTCATCGTCTTCACCTGATTCTGCCTTAATTTCCTCGATTATGTTATTATATTTCGCAGTATAGTCTTCCAGCTTCTCATTCGTAATTCCAAATTGTTCAGCAATTTCCTCGGTGTAATCAGAGTATACTTGAAGCTCTTGGAACTTCTTATCAAACGCTTGGAATGCTTTTGCAAACATCTTCTTACTCGTAATCTCTGTTAATAAATCGATACTTTCTAGCTTCGGTGCAATATGCATTAATTCATCGAACGCTTCTTTAAAACTATCAAACGCCTCTTCCCATTTCGGTGCTTGTACAAATGATTCTCCACCGTTTGAATATAAGAAGAGTGCTTCTTTCACCTTTTCTTCAAAAGTATATGGCGTTCTAAACGTCATAATTTGACCGTATTTTTTACCTTCATCATATAAACGATTTGTTCTAGAAAAGGCTTGTATTAAATGATGCGGTGGCATTGGATAACGATCCATAAATAGAATAGCTAAACTCGGTGCATCAAATCCTGTCAATAATCTGTCTACAACAATGACTAAGTCTAACTGCTCTTCTCTGAACTTATACTTGTCTTGTTTTCTTGCAAGACGATGGTTCACGTCTCTGTTATACGCACCAATTTGGTCTAATGTGAAGTTCGTTCCAAACATTTCGTTATAGTCTTCCATCGATTCTTTCATGTATTCTTGATTTTTAAACGAATGCTCTTCGTTTTCTGAAATAGAATACGTAATCGCAACTTTCGGGAAATCTGGAAGTCGTTTCTTCACTTGTTCTGAAATTTTAACTTCGGATTCATCGTTGATCACTTTTCTAAATAAACGATAATAATCTTGAGCACTCGCAATCGATGAAGTCGTTAATATCGCACTATATTGTTTTCCAATCTCATTATGCATGCCAAATTTATGACGCGATTTATTAACAATTTGGTCGATAACTGTTAATTTATGACCGATTGTTTCAAATGCTTCTTTTTTAATTAGTTCTTCTTGTTCTACTGGTTCTAAATCATCAAAGTCCGTAATAGTACCGTTATATTGTCGATCCACATGATCTCTTAATTCGTCTTCTGTAAATGTACTCTTATATTCAATTTGAAAACCGAGTACTGCCTTATCATGAATCGCTTCTTTTACAGTATATTTGTGCAGACAATCTCCATACTGCTCTTCTGTTGTACGTGGAAGATCGGCAAATACTTCTTTAGCATTCTCTTCAAATATTGGCGTTCCAGTGAATCCATACCATAATGATTCTCTAAAAAACTTCTCGATTTCCATTTGTCTTTTCGGTGATATTGCACGATGGCACTCATCCACAACAAATGCGAGTTTCTTACCTCGAATCGATTTCCACTTTGGACTATCTTCATTACCTTCATAACGACGCATAACGTGATTTAATTTTTGAATCGTCGTAACGATGACGGTCTTATCTTTCGAATATAATTTTTTAATTAAATCATTTACGTTATCCGTATCATCAATTGACACAACGTCAGTTGCTGAATAAGATTTAAACGAGTCTCCCGTTTGCTGATCTAAGTCCACACGGTCAACGATGAATATCGTTTTTTCAATGCTATTCATAAGTAATAAGTTTCTCGCGACTTTATATGACGTTAATGTTTTACCAGAACCTGTCGTATGCCATACATAGCCTGATTTATGTAGCTTAGAAGCATCTTGAACCGCTTCAATCGCGTGAATTTGATACGGTCTTAGTAAAATAATCGAACGTCTCTCACTATCTAATACAGAATATTGTCCGACCATTTTATGTGCCTGTGGAATAGATAGTACATCTTTCGCAAAGTCTAAGTAGTTATTCACTGGTTTATTATTCTCATCCACCCAGCGTGTTAAAAACTTAGAGTTCAATTTCCCTTTTTGGGCTGCCGCAATATAGCGCGTATCAACACCGTTTGTCACAACAAACATTTGAATCGAAGAAAATATTCCCTTAAACTTACCTTCACCAGAATACTTATCAATTTGTCTAAATGCATCCATATAAGACGTCGAACGATTTTTAAGTTCGATATGAATCATCGGTAACCCATTAATTAAAAGTGTAACATCAAAAATACGATTACGATCCGTACTACTCGTCTTACTCGCTTGATACTGATTAATAATCTCATAAGAAGACGAACCACCTGCAATATCACGATTATTCATGACCATTAAACGAATCTCACCGACACGCGGATCATCACGAACGACACGCACATTCGCAATCCCATTTTCACCTGCTAAAAACTCAGCCGCACGGTAAAAGTTCGGGAAACTCAGTTCGTTCTTAACCTGCTCAAACTCCTTATCAGAAAGCGGCACATCATCTAAAACCGCTTTATTGTTCATATTCAACTTATGACGTAAATTCTCCCACAAATCATCCTCAGTCCGTAAATCATCACGATACGTCCACTGAGACACATTCTTAGTTAACTCTTCAATCAAACGACGCTCCATCGTCTCTTCAGCCGTAAACCTCATACACTCACTCCAAATAAAATACCTAGTGAGTATATTATACATTAGAAAGAACTTTAATTTACGCATATGAAGAGTAATAATAAAAAATTAGAGAGTAATAGTGTATTTCGAAATAACACATGATTTAGATATAGTTCATGTATGTCATGAGTGGAATGCGAGTTAATAATCGTAAAGTGCTTTATACGAACTTGGGAGCAGGAAAAGCTTAAAAATGTAGTAATTACTAACCCTTATGAAGAGTTACCAGAAAAATTTAATTATGTTAATTTAGAGTCTGTTTTAGGAACTAGTCTTATTTCATATGAATGCACAAATATAGAAAATGCTCCTTCTAGAGCTCAAAGACTTGCAAAAAAAGGAGATATATTCTTTCAAAATGTTAGACCGTATCAGAAGAATAATCTTTTGTTTAATTTAGATTGCAGTAATTATGTATTTTCTACAGGGTATACGCAGCTAAGACCGAAACTCAATTCTGGATTTTTATTTTCAATAATTCAAAAAAATAAATTTGTAAATAAAGTGTTAAATAGATGTACGGGGTCAAGTTATCCAGCTATAAGTAGTAAAGATCTTGTTGATATTAAAGTAAACATTTCTAGAAATATCGAGGAACAGAATAAAATAGCTGATTTTATTGGAACTATCGATAAATTACTTACTCTTCATAAGCGTAAAATCGAGTTAGAACTAAAATATGTTGAAGCTTTAAAAGAGAGTTTTATTCCATATTCAGAACAAATTCAGAAGAGCTTTAATAATATAGAATATAGGGTTGTAAAACTAGAAGATATTTTAAAAGAAAGAAAAGAAACAAACGTTCCTAATGATGAGTATCCATTGGTTTCCTTTACTGCTGATGAAGGAGTAACAAAAAAAACAGAGAGATATAATCGTGAGTTTTTAGTTCGAAAGAGTGAGAAAAAATACAAGAAAACCTTATATAATGACCTTGTATATAATCCAGCTAATCTAAAGTTTGGTGCTATTAATAGAAATACTTTCGGAAATGCAGTGTTCTCTCCAATATATATTACTTTTACGACAAACCAAGATTCTGAATATCTTGAGTATGTATTTACACAGTGGAATTTTATTAATAAAGCTCTTAAGTATCAAGAAGGTACTGTTTACGAAAGAAGTAGTGTTAAGCCAAAAGATTTTTTAAAAATTAAATTAGCTATTCCAAATGATATTAATGATCAGAAATTTATAGCTAGCTTGATTGATCAAAAATTGATAGCTACAAATAAATCAAAAGCTTTTCTAAAAAAACTAGAGAAATTAAAAGATTATTACTTAAAAGATTTATTTATTTAAACAATATTAATACGTAAAATACTTTTTTAAACTTTACACTAAACCTCTAAAAACTATTTTGGAGGTTTATTTTTATGGTTAGAAAATTAAGTAAGAATCGTTTGTTTCACAGCTATTTTAAGGATTGGGTGGAACTCTATAAAGTTGGAGCAGTTAGAGATGTAACTTTAAATAAGTACAATATCACCTATCGTCGACTTAAAGAGTTAGCGCCTGATTTAAAAATATCTCAGTTGAACAGAATGACGTATCAAAAGTTGATTAACGATTATGCTTTAACACACGAAAAGCAAACTACAATGGATTTTCATCATCAAGTTAAAGCTGCTATTTTAGATGCTGTGGACGAGGGTTTAATTGAAAGAGATCCAACTAGAAAAGCAGTAATTAAAGGGAAGAATCCAGGTGATAAGAAACAAAAGTATTTAAACCAGAGTGAGTTACAAACCCTTATTTCTACTTTAGATCTTAAAAGTGTAATAAATAGAGATTGGTTTATATTACTCGTTGCTAAAACAGGACTTCGATTCTCTGAAGCACTTGCACTTACGCCAAATGATTTCGACTTTAAAAACCAAACATTATCTATATCAAAATCTTGGAACTACAAAAATAAGAGAGGTGGGTTTATACCAACAAAGAATGAGTCATCTAATCGTAAAATACAACTAGATTGGCAAACATGTATGCATTTTTCGAACTTAACTATAGGTCTACCAAAAGATAGACCAATGTTCATTAGACGAAGAATATTTAACTCAACAATTAATGACTATCTAAAAAGAAAATGCACAGATGCTGGAATACCAGTAATTTCAATCCATGGACTTAGACATACGCATGCATCGTTATTATTATTTGCAGGTGTATCGATTGCAAGTGTATCAAGAAGACTTGGGCACTCAAACATAACGACAACTCAGCAAACCTACCTACACATTATTAGAGAATTAGAAAATAAAGACAATCATAAAATGATGCAATTCCTAGCGACTATAGTATAAAAAAGAGTCCCAATGAAAATTGGGACTTTAAGTTAAATAAAAAGATAATTTAAATATTCATTCTTTAAAGACTCAAGTTTATTTAGTTTTTTGTTATGAAGAGTAATTAGTTTTTCATAATATAAAATCATATTAGAGATTTTTAATTGCTCTTCTTGAGACGGAAAACTAACATAGTATGTAGAAAGCTGTGGGGCTGTTAGTTGCGGCACACCTGTGGATTCGTTATAAATCTTTAAATTATTAATTAAAAGTTCTAAAAATTTCCCTTGAATTACTGAGGAACTAATTACAATTAATCTGACTACCGGAGTAAAAGGTCTTTCTCTTAGCTTTGCGTATCCCACGTCTCCTCTTCCAGATACGGTAACTTTACCTTCCGAAAATCTATAATCACTATAATATCCGATGATACCATCGTTTTCTTTCCCATTTGCTATAACAGGATATTTCCCATTTTCTAGCAGTTTAACTTTGTCGACATCACCACCGACTTTAAAATCACACATTACTCCAAGCTTTTCCTGCTCCCAAGGTTCAGTAAACCCTTTAAAACGTAATTGAATATCACCTTGTTGTGAAATAAACATTTTATTTAAATATAGATTTTTCTGATCTTTTAACACTTGCATTTTACGCTTATGAAGAGTAATCATGCTTTCCAGTTTATAAAGAATTTCACCAATCTTCTTTTGTTCATTAAAACTAGGTAATTCAACGACCAATCTCATAACATTAGTTTTAGAAATGTTGTATCTAGAAATTCCTTGTGCAAGTATATACATTTTCTTTCGGAAGGTTGGTGTTCTAAATAAATAACTTGAAAAAATAACATCTAAACCAGTTTCTTTATGGGGCCTCAATCCAAAAGAAAAGCTATTTAAATAAAGGTTTTCTATATCTTCTCCCATTACAGAAGACATACCAACTTCTTCTGGAATCTCTGAAGAAATCGTAAAGAATATATCCCCATAACTAACTTTATTTTGCTTACTTTCTACATTTACTTTTTCTAAATTATTTACATCAACAATATGATTGTTAAATATATTTTTATATGGGACATATAAAGATTCTCCATGTCCGAAGTCTTTTTTTGTTTTACCGCTTAGACCTGAATAATCTTTTCCTATTTCTTTTAACTTACACTGCTCCCAATCTTCACTGAATCCTTTGAATCTTAGCTTAGGCACTAGTCTCTGCTTACCTTGTTTTTTCATCATTTGAACATCTCCCTTGTCGCCTCGATGATTTCTCTTGATTCATCTGTCACTTCTAACTCATCAAGCATTGCAAGGAATTCTTTCTCCGCTTCAGCGATCTCTTTATTGATCTCCTGCATTTCTTTTGATAATGCTTTTATATCGATTGGTTCTGGCTCTTCGAATGTATCGACGTATCTCGGGATGTTTAAGTTAAAGTCGTTTTCTTGTATCTCTTCAAAGTCTGCAACGTAAGCATACTTATCTACGAACTCTCTATTTTTATATGTCACTAATATTTTATTGATATGTTCCTCTGTTAAGTGGTTCTGATTTCTCTTTTTCTCGAATTCCGCTGACGCATCTATGAATAGAACGTCACGGTTCGGACGGTCTTTTTTCAGGATTACGATTGTCGTTGGAATAGATGTGTTAAAGAATAGGTTCGAAGGTAATCCAATTACCGCGTCTATTGATCCATCTTCTAATAATTTTTTTCGGATTGCTTCTTCTGCACCACCACGGAATAGTACACCGTGTGGGAGTACGATTGCCATCGTTCCTGTATCTTTTAAGTGATAGAATCCGTGTAATAGAAATGCGAAATCCGCTTTTGATTTTGGCGCAAGTCGGCCATATCTAGAATATCTGTTATCCATTAGGAAGCCTTTTTCTGCAGACCATTTTGCTGAATATGGTGGGTTCATAAGTACCATATCAAAGTTTGTAGGTTCTTCTGTTGGCCAGTCAGCATCTAACGTATCTGCGTTATGTAGGTGTTGCTGCGCAATTGGTACACCGTGTAAAATCATATTCATTCGTGCTAAGTTATATGTCGTATTGTTTAGTTCTTGACCGAAATATGAGATTTTTCCTGGATGATTTGAATATTTTTTCGCGTTTAGCATTAAAGAACCCGACCCCATCGTTGGGTCATATACAGTAAGCCCTTCTTTATCTTCCTTACCTTCAATAGCGATACGAGTCATTAATTCTGATACAGGTTGAGGTGTATAGAACTCCCCTGCTTTTTTACCAGATTCAGACGCAAATTGTCCGATTAAGTATTCATAAGCATCACCAAGCACGTCACCAGCGTGACCTGTTAAGTTTAATGTAGACAGTTCTTTCATCACTGATGCGATTAATTCGTTTTTCTTATGATCTGTTGTTCCAAGTCGACGTGCATATAAATCAATGTCTTCAAACAGATCTTCAAATGCTTCAGATGACTGCTCGATATCTTTAAACCCTCTCGCAAGAGATTCTAATTCAAACGTACCATCGTTAATTTGTGACATTAAGTTTGTGAAAGTTAATTCTGGTTTAATTGTATATGAGAATGTATCTTGTACATCATATAATAAGTCTTCACGGTCTTCATCGTCACTGTATATTTCTTCATAAATTTGCTGTGCTTCATTTAAATCTTGAGTTGGTGACTCCATTAATTCAGATATGTAATATAACATTTTGTCAGATAAGTATTTGTAGAAAACAAGGCCCAGCAAGTAATCTTTATATTCATTCGCATCCATTTTAGAACGCAATAAGTCTGCTGAATTCCATAATGTTTGGTACAACGTTTTTGTGCTAATTTTTTCTGTCATTGTTAGATCTCCCTATATTAAATTTTAATAGAAAAATAGCCCTCCTAAGCAATAGTCTTATTTACTTAAGAAAGGCTAATTAATAAACAAATTCAATCAACTTTTTAGTATAATATATTTAATTATGTATAGATATAAAAAGAGCCTTGCCATAAATGACAAGGTCAGTCTGCTATCTATATTATATAATATAGATATAGTTTGTCAAATCTGGTTATTTTACTTTTACACTTTTTAGGTTAGGAGTGAGGTGTTGATTAAGCAAGACAAAGTCTTTAAAACTTATGCGCAACAATTAAAATTACTTAAGTCCAGAGGACTAGATGTTTTTCCGATTTATTATAATTTAAACATAATTAAAAGAGTAATTATTATAATTTAATCAATGGATATTCCGACTTGTTTTTATCAAACAAAAGTAAGGGAACCTATATAAAAGGTAGCTCTTTGCAAGAAATATACGCATTATATATGTTCGATAAAAGACTACGAAGTCTTTATCTTAATGAAGTTTTACGAATAGAAGAACTAGTTAAATCATCTATTGCTTATAATTTCTCTATGAATTTTGGTTATAAAGACTATGAATATTTACATAGGAATAACTTCACACCCTATAGTGATGGCATCAAAAATACAGATGTAAACTATTTAATCAGCAAACTAACAAATAATATTTGGAAATCTAAGAATGTACAACCATATATTAAACATTATAGAGAAGAACATAACTATGTACCGTTATGGGTCTTGGTTAATTCGATGACTTTTGGAGAAACAAGTAAGTTCTACTCACATATGAAACATCGTGAAAGAAAGTCTGTGTCAGATAATTTTGACCATAATCATCCTATATCACCGAAAAACTTTAATAATTATTTAAAGACATTAGGTATTTTTAGAAACATACTTGCTCATGACGAGAGATTCTATAACTTTAAGAAAAGAAATAGATATGGAAAACCCTATGTCATTAAGTTTGATGGGTATTTGAACTTAACTGAGATTGACTCTTCTGTTGCAAGTTTAACTTTTATTCTGAAATTATTATTAGAACCAAAAGATTTTAATACTTTTGCAGATCAACTTACCAAAGAATTTATGAACTTGAGCGAAGAATTAGTAACTATAGATTTCCAAGCAGTTTTAAATCAAATGGGATTCATATGTCCATCTTCAAACATCAATAATTTAGATGATGTTGTACGTATATTAAAAATCTGACCTATTTTAGATTGATATTAGTTATAAAAATATTCGAGCGCCCTATCGTCGGCGAACTGAAATCTTCACCGTCGCTAACAGGGTTATCGTCGGCGAGTTTTTAAAATACCGACGGTAAATCGAGTATCGTCGGTGAAAAAGTGGTTCCCTGAGAATTCGCCGACGATTCGATGATTCCCGTCGGTGAATAGAAATTTGGCCGACGATAAGTCTCATAGCGTCGGCGGGAAGTCTGTTTCACCGATGATTCGCGACGGACAATTGTTTTTCATCGAGTTATCAAGCATTGATCCTAATTTTTTCGATTTACTTTCACAAAATGAAATACCCGTTTAATGATATACGGCCCTCTACTTTTTCAAATAAAAAAGACGATAGAATTTTCATTTCTATCGTCTCGCATTATATTTTCGTTTAGAACCAGTGATTGTGCATTTTCTCTAATGATTCTTTTGTAAGTGGATATCCAACCGATTCTCCTATGACAGCGTCGATACCACAGTATGGACAAATGGCTGTCTTATCTCGATAATCTATGCTCCATTCAGTTATTTCTCTCGGTGAGAAGATACTAACACAATGGAAACATCCACATCGTTCTTCACTTTCTAGCATCGTTTTATTGGCAGTACTATACTTATGAGCGGTTATATGATCCATAATATCTCCTTACAGTACATAGTTTTTATTATTATATCACTAAGTTTAAACCTAGAGAAGGAAGACTTTTAGTCATTTCATTAAGGTTACTTCCAGAGAT
>NZ_KV802782.1:0-23836 GCF_001810835.1 Nosocomiicoccus sp. HMSC067E10
TTTAGTGTCCAACTTTAGGGGTGCACCTCAAATTGCTAAGCTTATTTTTTATTACTTACCTTCTGGTTTAATTTGAAGATGTAATTCGTTTAATTGTCTGTTTGAAACAAACGATGGTGAATCCATCATTAAGTCTTGTGCACTACTTGTTTTAGGGAATGCAATAACGTCACGGATATTATCTGTTTTTGTTAGTAACATAACAAGACGATCTAATCCGTATGCTAAACCACCATGTGGTGGTGCTCCATATTTAAATGCTTCGATTAAGAAACCAAACTGATCGTGCATTTCTTTTTCAGAGAAACCAAGTGCTTTGAACATTTTCTCTTGAAGTTCAGGATCAGAAATACGTATTGACCCTCCACCGAGTTCATAACCGTTTAATACGATGTCATAAGCATTTGCTTTTACTTTTTCTGGTGTTGTTTCTAGTAGCTCGATATCTTCTTCTTTTGGTGACGTAAACGGATGGTGTGCTGCAACAAAGCGTTCTTCCTCTTCATCGTATTCAAATAATGGCCAATCTGTAATCCATACGAAGTTGTATTTATCTTCGTCGATTAACTCTAACTCTTTACCAAGTTTATTTCTTAAGTTACCTAGACTTGCATTTACAACAGATGCTTTATCTGCGCCGAAAAATACGAGGTCATTGTCTTCAACGCTTAATAGTTCTTTTAATTCTGCTTGTTTTTCATCGTCAAAGAATTTAGCGATTGGACCTGAGAATGCTTCGTCGTTATATTTTAACCAAGCAAGTCCTTTAGCCCCGTATAATTTTACATACTCTTCAAGAGCCTCAATATCTTTTCTAGAGTATTTGTCTGCATTGTTTTTAACGACGATTGCTTTAACGATTCCACCGTTTTCAACTGTTGATTTAAATACTTTAAAGTCAACATTCTTACTAAATTCGCTAAGTTCTACAAGTTCCATATCAAAACGTGTATCCGGCTTATCTACACCATAACGTAACATCGCATCATCATATGTCATGCGTGCAAATGGTGTTTCAATGTCTAAGCCTTTGACTGTTTTAAATACGTGTTTTAATAAACGTTCGTTTAAGTCGATCATATCTTCAACGTCAGTGAAAGATTTTTCGATATCCACTTGAGTGAACTCTGGTTGACGGTCACGACGTAAGTCTTCGTCACGGAAACATTTTACAATTTGATAATATCTTTCAAAACCACTTAACATAAGTAGTTGCTTATAAATTTGTGGTGACTGTGGTAATGCATAAAATTCACCGTGGTGAATACGTGACGGTACTAAATAGTCACGTGCACCTTCTGGTGTTGATTTAGATAAAAACGGTGTTTCAACATCTACGAAAAATTCGTCATTTAAAAATTCACGAATTGCTGCAGTAGTTTTATGGCGTGTTCTTAATGTTTCTTGTAAACGTTGACGTTTTAAATCGACGTAACGATATTTTAATCTGACGTCTTCACTTACGTCTTCATCTTCAATTTGAAATGGTGGAGTTTGCGCTTTAGATAACACTTTAAGTGTATTTGCAACGACTTCTAACTCACCTGTTTTAATGTTTTCGTTCACTGTCGACGGGTCACGTTTAACGACTTCACCAGTTACTTCGATGACGTACTCTGAGCGTAGTGTGTCTGCAATTTCTGTTGCTTCTTGATTGTCTTGATTAAAAACAACTTGTACGACGCCTGAAGCATCTCTTAAGTCGATAAAGATTAACCCACCTAAGTCACGACGGCGTTGTACCCAGCCTTTTAATGTTACAGTTTCGTTTAATTGTTCTAACGTTTCTAATACGAGTGTTCTACTCATTATTTAATAGCCTCCTGTAAGTTTTCAATTGAAGTTTCCACTTCTTCTCCTGTTGCCATATGTTTTAATTTGACTTGACCAGTTTCAAGTTCATTTTCACCTAATACAATTGTATAAGTCGCACCTTTACGGTCTGCATCTCTAAACTGAGCTCCGACACCACGAGCTTTATAATCCATATCGACAGTCAATTTATTTTTTCTTAACCGTGATAATAACACGCTCGCATAGTCTCTTGCTTCTTCCCCTATCGTCACAACATATAAATCTAGCGTGTGAGGGTTTTTAATCTCTATACCTTCTGCTTCAAGTGCAAGTAGCAATCGTTCAATAGATAAAGCAAATCCGATACCTGTTTCTTTCGGACCGTCTAACATTTCTACTAAACCGTTATATCGACCACCACCTGCGAGCGTAGTAATCGAACCAAAACCATCTGAAGTACTCATTAATTCAAATGCAGTATGTGTGTAATAGTCGAGTCCACGAACTAAATTCGGATCTTCGACGTATTTAATACCGATTTTGTCGAGTTGAGATTTTACTTTTTCGTAATACGACAGTGATTCTTCATTTAAGTAATCAGTGATTTTTGGTGCTGTCGCCATTAACGGGTGATTTTTATCTTTTTTACAGTCTAATATTCTCATTGGATTTGAATCGATTCGTGACTGACAGTCAGAACAAAACTCATCAATACTCGGTCTAAAATGTTCTTGAAGTGCTTTTTGATACTCTTTACGACTATCAAAGTCACCAATTGAGTTAATGTGTAGCTCTAAATCTTTTAAACCAAATGACTCGTAAAACGCCATCAGCATGCTTAAAATTTCAACATCGATTAACGGATTTTCAACACCGATCGCTTCTACACCGAACTGAACGAACTGTCTGTAACGCCCTTTTTGTTGACGTTCGTATCTGAACATCGGCTGATTGTAGAAGACTTTAATCGGTTGATTGGGGTCGCCGTACATTTTGTTTTCAATATAACTACGTACGACCGGTGCTGTACCTTCAGGACGAAGTGTCATACTTCTATCGCCTTTATCTTTAAACGTATACATTTCTTTATTGACGATATCTGTCGTATCCCCAACAGCTCTTACGAATAAATCCGTACTTTCAAAAATTGGCGTTCTAATTTCTTGGTAATTGTACTTTTCACAAACGTCTTTAAGTGTGTCTTCAATAAACTGCCACTTATAAGAATCTTTCGGTAAAATATCTTGCGTACCGCGTGGTATTTGTATCATAGATTTCCCTCCATAAAAATATCCCTTATACCGCTTATGGTATAAGGGACGAATATATCGTGGTGCCACCCTAATTTAGTAATGGTTTACTCTTCATTAAAAATTATTTTATTAATATATAGAAGTGTCTGTAACATTTTAAAATGCGTCATTCTCACCAAACATGACGTCTCTGCTCGCTCATTTTTAAAAGTACTTCTTCTATAATTAGATTATATAAATTATAAATTAATATCGTACTTATAGTCAAATGTTTATCTACTCTTCAAGATATATTTCTAAGCCATCTAATAGTCCTTTAACTAAACGATTTTGATAATCGTCAGTATTAAGTAAATAATCATCAACGTCGTTACTTAAAAATCCGAGTTCGACTAACGTTGCAGGATAATCGAGTTGTTCTGTTACTTGATATCCCATAACTTCAACGCCATTATTCGGTAACAGTGCGTAACGGTCTAAACCTTCATTCATAGCAGTTGCTAAGTCTTTTTGGTTATCATGAGTATAGAATGTTTTAAAGCCAGTAGGTTCTGGAGATTCAAACGCATCACTATGAAGTGAGATAAAAATATCTCCTTCGACTTCACGATCATCGAGTTCTACTGTTTTATTCGAGTTACGAATCATCACGACTTTTGCATTCGATTGTTTTAACACTTTTTCTAACTTTAGCGCAACGGATAACACAATCGTTGCCTCGTTTTCACCATAATATGACGGTGCCCCTGGATCTGTACCACCGTGTCCAGGGTCAATGACGATTGTTTTTCCTTTAAAGTCATATTTCTTTTCTGTAAAATCAATTGTTATATTTTGATAATTATTTTTTGGTTCATATGATTTTACGATGTAAATAAATGAAAAAATAAATATTAAAGACGTTACAAATATAAATAACGGTTTTACATATACATGCTTTTTTGTTTTAAGAAACCAAATTAAAAATTGGCCGACCTTTTTTAAGAATGCCTTTAGTCCATTCATTAAATAATCTTACCTTCTTTGGCTTCATATATAATAGTAATCGGCCCACTATTAGTGAGCCGCACATTCATATGCGCTCCGAAAAATCCAGTTTTAACGAGCACCCCTTCTTCTCTTAGTTGCTCATTAAAGTATTCATATAGCTCGTTTGCATGCTCTTTACTCGCAGCACCGACAAACGATGGACGGTTTCCTTTTCTGACATCTGCATATAACGTAAACTGAGAAATACTTAAAATCTCTCCTCCGACATCTTTGATCGACAAGTTAATTTTTCCGTCGTTATCTTCAAACACTCTTGCCTTTACAATCTTTTCAGCAAGTTTTTTTGCATCTTCTTTCGTAGATGTCTCACTCACACCGACGAGTAACATATATCCCGTTTGGATTTCATTATATAACTCGTTTGTAATGACTGAAGCATGACTTACTTTTTGTAATACGACTTTCACTTATAACACCTCATTTAAACACGCGCTCAACACTATAAATATCTTTTAAATTTTTAATTTTATCGACGATACGATGTAAATCTGGTTTAGATTGAACCATAATCGAAATATTCACTTTCGCATGGTTACTCGCATTCGTTTGGCCACTCACTTGAGTAATCGGAACTTTCTCACTTGACACGAGGTTTAATATTTCATTGACTAAACCATTACGATCGAATCCGTGGATTTCTAAATTCACTTTATAGCGTGCTTTGTCTTCGATACTTCCGACCCATGAAACGTCGATTAAACGTTCTGTTTCATTTTGAATGTTCGCACAACTTTTGACGTGAACTTTAACACCATGGCCTTTTGTTATATAACCGACGATGTCATCTCCTGGAACCGGGTTGCAACATTTTGCAAGGCTCACGAGCATACCGTCTAATCCTTCAACAATTACTCCAGACTCTGAAGTCGTTTGTTTAAAGTCTTTTTTACGTTCTACTTCAAGAACAGGTGACGTATCTTTTTGTTTTAAATGACTCGTCAAACGGTTCACGATTTGCTGTGGTGTTACACCACCATATCCAACCATTGCATATAGATCATCGATTTGATTTAAATTATAACGCTCTAACACTTGAGCGACTGTTTTTTCAGTTAATGCTTCTTCTAGTTTAAAACCGTTTAACTTAATTTCTTCTTCAACTTGTAGGCGACCTTTTTCAACGTTTTGTTCACGGTCTTGCTTTTTAAAGAACGCTCGTATTTTATTTTTAGAGCTCGATGACTTTACGAGATTTAACCAGTCTAAACTTGGTCCGTATGACTGTTTGCTCGTACGAATTTCGACGATATCACCAGTATTTAACGTAAAATCAATCGGTACAATTTTACCGTTTACTTTTGCTCCGACCATCTGATTTCCGACTTCTGAGTGTACAGAATACGCAAAATCAATCGGCACTGCACCTTGTGGTAACTCGACGACGTCACCATTTGGTGTAAATACATAGATCTTATCAGATAACATATCGCTCTTTAATGCATCCATAAATTCTTCAGCATCTGTATAAGACGATTCATTATCGACAATTTCTTTTACCCAGCTATTCGTCGGTGCACTTAACTTTTGACCTTCTTTATATGCCCAGTGTGCAGCGACCCCGTGCTCTGCGATTTCGTGCATTTCAAACGTTCGAATTTGTATTTCAAGCGGATCCCCGTTTGGGCCTACAACTGTCGTGTGTAGTGACTGGTACATATTTTGTTTCGGCATTGCGATATAGTCTTTAAAACGACCAGGTACCGGTTTCCAAATCGTATGGATAATACCTAGTACTGCATAACAGTCTCTAATATCATCGACGAGTACGCGTACAGCGAGTAAATCAAAAATTTGGTCAAATTGTTTATGTTGGTCTTCCATTTTACGGTAAATACTATAAATATGTTTTGCGCGACCAGATAAACTATGTTTGATATGTGATTTTGATAATTCACTTTCGATTTGTTCAATCGCTTTGTTAATGATAACTTCACGTTCGCTACGTTTCTTTTTCATATAACTAACGATTCTAAAATATGCACTTGGATCGATATAGCGTAATGAGATATCTTCTAATTCCCATTTAATACTCGAGATACCGAGTCGGTTCGCAATCGGTGCGTAAATTTCAAGCGTTTCTTTAGAAATTCGAATTTGCTTTTCCTCAGGCATCGCTTTTAACGTACGCATATTGTGCAGTCTATCTGCGAGCTTTACTAAAATTACTCGAACATCTTTTGCAATTGCAACGAACAATTTTCTATGGTTTTCTGCTTGTTGCTCTTCTAGTGAACGGTACTTTACTTTTTCTAACTTCGTTACACCGTCAACAATTACCGCAACTTCTTCATTGAACATATTTACTAAATCTTCATGAGTATACGGCGTATCTTCTACAACGTCGTGTAAAAATCCTGCGACAATCGTCGCTACATCGAGCTTTAACTCTGCTAAAATTCCTGCAACTTGGACTGGATGTAAAATATACGGCAATCCATTTTTTCTAAATTGACCATCATGAGCTTTTTCAGCAAGATCATAAGCATCTTTAACCATATTTAACTCATCATCATTCATATATGCACTACATAAATTAAATACATCTTCAGCAATATATGGGTATTCTTTATCACTCATGATCTCACTTCCTTTAAAAGTCTTGTTATGTAAAAGTGCCTGATTGCTCAGGCACTATAATTATTATTCATTATATTCTAATAATGAGATAATTTCATAGTCTTTAATTTTATCTCGACCATTTAAATAGTTTAACTCGATTAAAAACGCGAGTCCGACTACGATACCACCGAGCTCTTCAACAAGATGAATCGCCGCTTCAATCGTTCCACCAGTAGCAAGTAAGTCATCTGTAATTAACACACGTTGACCTTTTTTAATTGCATCTTTATGAATTTCAAGTGTGTTTGTACCGTATTCTAAATCATACTCATAAGAGATCGTTTCTCTCGGTAGCTTATTTGGTTTACGCACTGGCGCAAAGCCAATACCTAACTTATAAGCAACTGGACATCCGATAATAAATCCTCGTGCTTCCGGTCCAACGATAATATCGACGTCTTTATCTTCAGCGAATTTAGCAATTTGATCTACCGCGTAGCCAAATGCTTCACCGTTATCCATAATAGTCGTAATATCTTTAAACTGTACGCCAGGTTTTGGCCAGTTTTCTACTTCAGAAACATACTGTCGTAAATTCATTTAATAATCTCGCACCTTTACATTTAATACTATTATTTTAACATAATTCATACGTATACACATCGTTTTTATTCGTTTATTAGCGTTTCAATATATGTTTTTAACTCTGGTCTCGAGGACATTTTTAAAATCGTCTCCGCATTTAACTTTTCACTAAGTTGTTTAAAATATTTCGATTCGATGACGACGAGATCAGACGTTAAATCCTCATTGTAAAAAATGACGCCTTCATTTAATTTAACACGATTTAAATCATCTAAAACATTTAATACTTTGACGAGCATATCCATAGTAATATTATGTTTTTTTGCAAATTGTGGTGCATATTTTTTTAAGTCAATCGCACCATTTTCAGCATTAATAATCGTTTCATACACATGTTCAATCGTTTGAACTTTAGGAATCCCACTAAAGAATAAATTATCTTTATCATCAAAAATAGCGACGAGTTTTGAAGTTTTTAATTGCTTCACTGATGCTTCAAAATTTTGTATAGAAATTGGCAAATCTCTAAAAATCACTTGGTCAACGTTATAAATAATCGTCTCACCGTAATGGAAATAGTTATCACCGAGCTTTTCTTTATCTTCAGCGATAAAGAAAATATCACTCTTTTTATTAATACGTTTAAAGTTTTGATTGTTTTTTGAACGCATATCAAATAGCTGCATATCTTTAATTTCAGCGTCATTTAATACGAGTTGAACTTTTTCTACACCGTTAAACTCGTTGATACCGAGCGTTCCAATCATGTAAATTTTCTCGCCTTGAGATGTCTCGTTGTATAATTCCCCGTAGTTAAATCCGATGACTTCAAAACTATAATCGTAAAGCGTCATTTTTAAATGCTTGTTATCAACTCCGAGCTGGCGAATCGAATCAATTCGTGCGCCACTTATCATGACTGTTGGTGCTAAAAATCCATGTCCAAACGGTCGCAATGCATTTAATGCCTTAATATCATCTGTCGTAACGTTCTTGTTCGTTAGCTTTAAATCAACATCTCTAGTCGGTTTTGATGAAGATCCTTTGTCGTTCATGTACGCTGTTAATTCATCTTTAAAATCGTCCATGGATTCTATTGGTACTTTAATACCAAACGCTTGATTATGTCCGTGTGCAACATGAGACACTTTTAAATGTGATAATTCTTGAAGTAGTTCTATCGTATTAATTGAACGCGCACTTCCAGTGTATACATCTTCATCTTTTGTCAGTAAAATTGCCGGTACACCGTATGCTTCAACTATTTTAGAAGCAACGATTCCTAACACACCAGGATGCCATAAATCACCGTAAATGACGTGAATGTTATCGTCAGCATTTAAAAACTCTACCGCTTCAGCGTACGTATCCTCAACCATTTGCTTCCTAGTATCATTTAACATCTCTATTTCTGTAGCTATCATTTCCGCTTCACTATAACTTTCTGAAAGTAAGAGAGATACTGATATACTCGCTTCGTCTATACGACCCGTTGCATTTAAACGCGGTGCAATCGTAAAACCGACCGTCTCTTCGGTAATTTCACCTGAAGATTTCGCGGCATTCAACAGTGCTTTTACACCAATATTCGTATGACTGTTTAAATAATCTAACCCATGAATGACAAAATATCGATTCTCATCAAACATCGGCACCATATCTGCAATCGTTCCGATCGCAACAAGGCCAATAAATTCATCTTCAACGTATCCTAGCGCTTCAATCACTTTATAAGTAATACCGACCCCGGCTAAGTTGTTACATGGATAATTTCCATTTGGATGATTCGGGTGAATGATAACTGCATTTGGCATTTCCTCACTAAATTCATGGTGATCGATGACGATTACGTCTATATCATTCTCTCTTAGTAATTCAATTTCTTTAATATGTGTGACCCCATTATCAACTGTAATTACTAAGTCAAAATTCCCGATGACTTCTTCTTGTAGTAAATCGTAATTTAAACCATAACCGTGATCGACACGATTTGGGATAAAGAAATACACGTTTATATTTCGTTTTTTTAACGCTTTATAAAGAATCGTCGTACTCGTAATTCCATCCGCATCATAGTCCCCGTATATTAAAATTCGACTTTGATTGTTAACATGCTCCTGGATTAACTCTGTCGCTTTGTCGATATCATATATGAGTGACGGTGAATGTGTTTCTGGTTCTAATATTTTCTTTAAATCATCTTCAGATGTGAACCCACGATTTTCTAAAATATGTTGACTGAGTTCACTTAATTTATATCGTTCGATAAGTTCGTCTGTAATAGACGATTCATTTTCATTTAAAATCCAATGATATGTTGACTCGTACATATAATCATCCTTTAAAAAACGTCTAGGCGATTTGCCTAGACGTTATTTTATACTAATACTTTATCGTCATTACTACGTTTTTCTTCGTATACAACTAGTTTACCACCATTTTTACGAAGTTGTCTCTTTTTAAGAACACCCCATAATTGAATTGCGATAAATAGAGATGAGTATACACCACTAATTAAACCAACGAGTAACGCAACTGAGAACGTAAAGATCGATTCGCTTCCCATAAATACGAGGAAAACAACGACGATGATTACAGTAATTACTGTGTTTAATGAACGTGTCATCGTTTGTCTTAATGACGTATTGATGAGGCGATTAATATCGTCTTCACTATGATATACTTTCATCTTTTTATTGTTTTCACGAATACGGTCTAACGTAACAATCGTATCGTTAATTGAGTAACCGACGATTGTCAGTACTGCGGCAATAAATGTAATATCGACTTCTAATCTAAAGAAACTGAATACCGCAATCATTACAAATACGTCATGAAGTAGAGCGAGAACAGCCGGTAATCCCATACGCCATTCAAAACGAATCGTTACGTATATAATAATCGCAACTGACGCTATAAGTAATGCTTTAATTGCGTTTTTAACGAGCTCTTGTCCAACGACTGGACTCACTGTACTCGTCATCGGAGTTTCGCCATACTTCTCTTCAAAGAACGATTGTAACTCTGCAATTTGGTTTTTATCTAAATCTTTTGAGTAGCGCGCAACAACTGTCTTATCCCCTGACTTCGTTAAACTTTCTGGCTCTAGTCCAAGTTCAACTAAATCATCTCTTACAGACTGTTCTGTCGTATTAGACTCAGCGACAATATCTGCACGTGTACCACTCGTAAAGTCGATTCCGAGGTTCAGTCTATATATTGATAAAATAGCGATTCCTGCTACGATAATGAGACCACTTAATAGGAAGAATTTCTTCGCATGTTCTGCAAATTTTAGTCCATCCCAAACAGTCGTTAGTTCTTGAACATTTACCCCTTCACGAATGTTATGGATATGCTTTTTCTTTAAACCGAATAACTGCGGTTTGTTGTCCATCCAGCCAGATGAAACGAGTAAACGCATCAGTACGCGAGTTAAGAATACTGCTGTAACGAAACTCATTAAAATAGATAGTAAGAGCATCGTCGCGAATCCTTTAACGCTAGACGTACCGAATATGAATAAAATAATCGCAGCGATTAACGTCGTTAAGTTCGCGTCAATAATTGTCCATAATGACTGATTCGCACCTTTTTTATACGATTCTTTAATACTTCGTCCGATTCGTATTTCTTCTTTTATACGTTCATATAAAATAATATTTGCGTCAACGGCCATACCGACCCCTAATATTAACGCTGCAATACCAGGGAGTGTTAACACACCGCTAATTAAGTTAAACATTACGAGCGTTAAGTAAATGTACACGACGAGTGTAACTGACGCAATGAGTCCTGGTACTCTATAGAAAATAAGCATATAAATGAGTACGATTGCGACACCAATTAAACCTGCTGTTACAGTTTTATCGAGCGCCTCTTCACCAAACTGTGCGCCGACACTTGTCGAATAAATTTCAGTTAACTTAACAGGTAACGCACCAGAGTTTAGTAATGCTGCAATGTTTTGAGCACGTTGTAACCCTTCTTTATCACCAAACCCTCCAGAAATCATTACTTCTGTTGAGTTAATTGGCTTATCCACTGAAGCTGCTGAAATATATTTAGAATCTTCTTTTTTGGCTTCTTCAACGAAAGAGTCGACGCCTTCTTCAAAGTCCATCCAAATAACTAAAAGATTTGCTCCTTTCTGTTTTTCAGAAATTTCTTTTGTTATTTCATGGAACTTACTTGCATCTTTTAATTTTAAAGATACTATCGGTTGGTTTAAATCGTCATACCCTTGACTCGCCCCACCTTGTACTAAATCTTTACCGGATAGTAAAACATTATCTTCAACGTCACGAATTGTAAGTTCTGCTTGCGTTGAAAGTAATTCACGTGCTTCTTGTTGGTTTTCAACTCCGGCAAGTTGTACTCGGATACGATTTCCTTCTTCTATTTGAATGTTCGGTTCAGATACACCGAGTACGTTTACACGTGAATCTAGTGTTGAAGCTGTCGCTTCGACATCTTTTTGTTCAATCGTATCGTCTTTTTCTAGTGGCTCAACTTGGTAAAGTACCTCAAATCCACCTTGAAGGTCTAAACCTAAGTTAACGTCTTTAACTATGTCTTTATAAGTAAGCCCAATCGCTGTACCTAAAAGTACGACGATGAGTAACATACTTATAATTCTACTTGGTTTCTTTTTCACAGTGTCACCCTTTTTATGTTATGTAAATTAATATATACATTATAACGATAATTTGGTTAAAACTAAATATAAATTAAAAAAAGCCGACATTTGTCGACTTTCAATTACTTAGTTACTTGATGTAATGCACGGCGTTCAAATTTTAAAGTTGTGCCTTCATCGACTTTTAAATACATGTAGTTCGCATCGAAAGATTCAACGACACCTGTAAGGCCTCCGATTGTTACAACTTCATCACCTTTTTGTAAACCTGCTTGCATTTCATTAATTTGTTTTTGACGCTTTTGTGCTGGACGAATCATTAAAAAATACATCACAGCAAAAATCGCGATAAATGGTAGTAAAGTTACTAGTAAATCCACGTGATTCCCTCCTCTTAAAAGTTTTTAGCATTTTCTTTATTAAGTCCGTATGTTTCAAAGAAATATTCTTTAAAATCTAAAAGACTGTCATTTAATATTGCTTGACGAACGTCACTCATCAAGTTTAACAGAAAATGTAAGTTATGATAAGTCGTAAGTCTAGCACCGAACATTTCATTTGCTTTAAATAAGTGCCTGATATAAGCACGCGTATAATTACGGCACGTATAACAATCACAATTTGGATCGAGCGGACTAAAATCACGGCTATATTTTTGATTTTTAACGACGAGACGTCCTTGACTCGTCATCGTCGTACCATTTCGTGCGATTCGTGTCGGTAATACACAGTCAAACATATCGATACCACGAATGACTCCTTCAATTAACGCATCCGGTGAACCAACACCCATTAAATATCTCGGCTTATCAAACGGTAATAACGGGACCGTTTCTTCTAACATTTCATACATTAATGGTTTTGGTTCTCCGACAGATAATCCGCCGATAGAATATCCAGGAAAATCTAACGACGTAATTTCTCTCGCACTTTGCTTTCTTAAATCGCTATATTCTCCACCTTGAACGATTCCAAATAACGCTTGTTTTTTATCGTTTCCAGATTTCACATGGTAATTTAACCCACGCTCTGCCCATCGTGTCGTACGTTCTAACGAATCTTTAACGTATTCACGAGTTGCTGGAATTGGTGCACATTCATCAAATGACATAATAATATCTGCACCTAAATCGTGCTGAATATCCATTGCCTTTTCAGGCGTTAAAAATAACTTTGAACCGTCTAAATGACTTCTAAAGTGTACGCCTTCTTCTTCGATTGTACGAATGTTCGATAAACTAAATACTTGGAATCCACCAGAGTCTGTTAAAATCGGTTTTTGCCAGTTCATAAAATTATGAAGCCCACCCGCTTCTCGTACGAGATCACTGCCTGGTCTTAACCATAAGTGATATGTATTCGATAAAATAATCTGACTACCCATTTCTAATAATTCTTCTGGTGACATCCCTTTTACTGTTGCGAGTGTCCCGACAGGCATAAATATTGGTGTATCAATAATGCCGTGCGGCGTATGTAAACGCCCAGCACGTGCACCAGACTGTTTACACGTATGAACGTGTTCATATCGTATTGCCATAATTTCACCTCTAAATGATTAACATCGCATCGCCAAAACTAAAGAAGCGATACTCTTTTTCTACCGCATGATTGTATGCTTTTAAAATATTTTCTCGTGTAGAAACCGTACTTACGAGCATTAATAATGTCGATTTCGGTAAATGGAAATTTGTAATAAGACCGTCTACAGATAATATTTCTTGACCCGGATAAATAAATATATCCGTCCAATCACTCGTTGCTACGAATTTTTTATACGTTCTAAAATTCGCTTCTAACGTACGCGTCGACGTTGTGCCAACACTAATAATACGATGGCCCTTTTCTTTTGCTTCGTTCAGTCTTTTAGCAGTAGATTTTTCAATTGAATAAAATTCGCTATGCATATCATGCTCTTCAACGTTTTCTACTGCGACTGGTCGAAATGTACCAAGTCCAACGTGAAGCGTAATGTAGACGATATCTACACCTTTTTCTTTTATTTGACTAAGTAACTCAGTCGTAAAGTGAAGCCCAGCAGTCGGTGCAGCTGCACTTCCGCTATGTTTTGAAAATACAGTTTGATATCTTTCGTTATCTTCTAATTGTGCTTTAATGTATGGTGGAAGTGGCATTTCACCAAGTCCATCTAACACTTCTTCTAAAATACCATCATATTGAAGTTTTACGATATAAATACCGTTGTCATGCTTTTCTAACGGAGTTGCTGTTAGTTCACCGTCACCAAACACTATTTCCGTTCCAACATGCACACGTCTCGCAGGTTTAATGAGTACTTTATATCCATTCGTTTCAGGATTAAGTAATAACATTTCAACGTGACCGCCACTGTCTTTTTTATGTCCGTGGAGTCGCGCAGGTAGTACGCGTGTATTATTTAATACGAGAACGTCATCTTTTTTTAAATAATCGATTATATTATAAAAATGACGATCTTCCATTTCACCAGTCTCTCTATCTAACACTAATAACTTAGAATCCGTACGATTTTTAAGCGGATGTTGTGCGATGAGTGATTCTGGTAAGTGAAAATCAAAATCGGTTAATTTCATGATTCATTATCCTCTATATGTTTGTGTCGTTTAAAATAGTCATAACTTTTTGCTGTCGCTTCACGACCTCTTGGTGTACGTTGTAAAAATCCACGTTGGATTAAATACGGTTCGTATACGTCAATTAACGTGACGACTTCTTCACCTATTGATACAGCGACTGTTTCTAAACCGACAGGACCTCCGCCATACGTATCGATAATTGTCGTCATGACTTTATGGTCGATCGGATCGAGTCCTTCTTCATCGACTTCTAAAACGCGTAGTGCATCATTCGTCGTTTCTAGTGAAATCGACGCTTCACCTTTCACCATTGAGAAATCACGAACGCGTCTTAATAAGCGGTTCGCAATACGCGGAGTTCCGCGACTTCTTCTCGCGAGTTCGTATGCAGACGTTTCATCGATTTTCACGTCAAAAATATCCGCGGTACGTTCAACAATCGTTTGTAACGCGTCGTTTGAGTAGTATTCTAATCGTAATTGTATTCCGAAACGGTCTCTAAGCGGTGCGGATAAACTCCCAAAACGCGTCGTTGCACCGACTAACGTAAATGGTGGTAAGTCAATACGAATACTTCTCGCTTCATCTCCTTGACCGATGACAACGTCAATAAAATAATCTTCCATCGCAGAATATAAAATTTCTTCGACGATACGCGGGAGCCTGTGAATTTCATCGATAAATAAAACATCTCCAGGTTCTAAGCTCGATAAAATCGCCGCTAAATCTCCCGCACGTTCAATTGCAGGACCTGCAGTCGTTCGTATATTTACGTTCATTTCATGCGCAATAATATTTGATAACGTAGTTTTACCAAGCCCCGGTGGACCGTGTAAAATAACGTGATCGAGTGGTTCCTCACGCATCTTTGCCGCATCTATAAAAATTTGTAAATTCCTTTTAATCGTATCTTGACCGATATATTGTGATAAATATAACGGGCGAAGCGATAACTCTTCTCTCGCTTCACCTTCTATTAGCGACTGATCTAAAATTCTATCGTCCATGATTATCGTCTCCTGTTCTATTCAACGATATGTCTTAAACTTAATTTCACTGCATCTTCGACAGTTGTGAGTTCTTGCTTCGATAAATATTTTTCTAACGATTTTAACTCACGTTTGCTGTATCCGAGTGCTTTTAATGTTTCAAGTGCTTCCTCTACAATGACGTCGTTTGAACGCGTTGATTGCTGTAGTTTTACCTCAGCTTTAAAGTCTGCTTTTAACTTCCCTTTTAAATCTAAAATGATTTGTTGAGAGGTTTTCTTACCTATACCAGGGAATTTTTGTAAATACTTTTGATCTTCGTTTTCAATCGCATTTACGACTTCAGACGGTGTTGACGTCGCGAGAATTGCGAGCGCACTTTTTGGTCCAATTCCAGTCACTTTTAATAGCGACTGAAACATTTCCTTTTCACTTATACTGCTAAACCCATATAGCGTGAGACTATCTTCACGAACGATTTGTTCAACGTAAATACGCGTCTCTTGATTTAAATACTTTTCAAAATGATAAGGATTTGCAGCAACGATTAAATACCCAATACCAGCTGTTTCCAGTGTCACATAATTCGCATGAATTTCTGTGAGCGTGCCTTTAATATACTGATACATATTTTCACCTATTCAATAAATTCAAATTCAAAGTCTTTAATTCTAACGACATCTCCAGATTGTACGCCTTTTTCTCTTAACGCGTCATCGATACCCATCGAACGCATTTGGCGAGCAAATCTTCTGACTGCTGCGTCACGCGAGAAGTCTGTACGCATAAATAGCGTTTCGATTTCTTTACCGTGAATTTCAAATGTTCCGTCCATACCGCGTTTAATTTCAAACGGTGCTTCTTGTTTTTCATGTCGATACACGACGCGCACGTCTTGGTCTATTGTTTCTTCTTCCTCTTCAGGGACATAATTTTCTAACGTTTCGATAATTAAATCGTTTAACGCTTGAATACCTTCTCCAGTCACTGCTGAAATTTCAACAATTTTAGAATCCGTCTCGACTTCACGTTTAAATCGTTCAATATTTTCTCTATCTTGAAGTACTTCGATTTTATTTAAAGCGATAATTTCTGGTCGTTTTAATAATTTCTCGTTGTATTCTTTTAATTCATTGCGAATGATTTTATAGTCCTCCACCGCATCTCTATACTCTGTTTCTGCGATGTCGATGACGTGTACGAGAACTTTAGTACGTTCGACGTGTCTTAAAAACTGTATTCCAAGACCTGTTCCGTCAGCAGCACCTTCAATTAACCCTGGTAAGTCCGCCATAACAAATGACTTATCTCTAACGATTACAACACCTAAATTCGGTTGAATCGTTGTAAATGGATATGACGCAATTTTTGGTGTCGCGCGAGATACACGACTTAATAACGTCGACTTTCCAACACTTGGAAATCCTACTAAACCGACGTCCGCCATTAACTTTAATTCTAATATAAGGTCGAATTCTTCTCCTGGTTCTCCACCTTCAGCAAAATCTGGTGCTGTATTTCTACTCGATACAAAACGAGAGTTCCCTCGTCCACCACGACCACCTTTTGCGATGACTGCACGCTGAGTATGTGTCGTTAAATCTGCAATGACTTCTTCAGTTTCAGCATTTTTAACTACTGTACCTGGTGGTACTTTTAAAATCATCGGTTCACGACTTTTACCGTGTTTATTTGAACTCATACCAGATTCACCGTGCTCTGCTTTAAAGTGACGCTGATATTTAAAGTCCATTAACGTATTAAGCCCTTCGTCGACTTCCATAACGATGTCTGCACCGTTACCACCGTCTCCACCTGCTGGGCCACCCATAGGTTCATATTTTTCTCTTCGGTACGCAACGATTCCATTACCACCGTTTCCTGCTTTTACATAGATCTTCGCATAATCTGCAAACATACCGACACCTCCATTCTTATCTATTATACATAATATACTGACATAAAAAAAAGCATCAGCGAATCGCTGATGCCTGTTTTATTACGCTTCGTAAACAGATACGCGTTTTTTGTTACGTCCAACGCGCTCAAATCTTACGACTCCATCTACTTTAGCAAATAATGTGTCGTCTCCACCTCTACCAACGTTTACACCTGGATGAATTTTAGTTCCGCGTTGACGGAATAAAATTGAACCACCTGTTACAAATTGGCCATCTTGGCGTTTCGCACCAAGACGTTTCGCGTGAGAGTCACGACCGTTTCTAGTAGATCCTACCCCTTTTTTCGATGCGAAAAATTGTAAGTCTAATGTTAATTTAAACATTCAGTCCACCTCACTTTTAGTTACCTTAATATAGTCTTTATACGATTGTTCTATAGTTTCGAGTGATATAATCATCGTTTTAAGTATTAGATCTACAGATTGGTCGTATTCTTTTACTTCTAAAAAGAAATACCCACCATCATTATTGATATCTAACACCGGTTCGACATCTGTCAATTGAAATATCGCATTCGTGTTTCCGAATACTACACTAGACGCTCCAGCACAAACGATATCTTGTCCATGTTCTCCATAATCGGCATGGCCAGACATTTCTATGCTTTTAACAACGTCATCTTTCAACTTGACTTCAACATGAACCATTACGCATCAATCTTTTCGATTGTAACTTTTGTGAATGGCTGACGATGACCTTGTTTACGTAAGTAGTTCTTTCTACGTTTGAACTTAACGACGTGGATTTTCTTGCCACGGCCTTGTTGTTCAACTTTCGCAGTTACTGTAGCACCTTCAACGATTGGCGCACCGACTTTAACGTCGTCTCCACCAACTAAAAGTACGCGATCAAAAGTAACTGTGTCACCTTCATTAGCGTCAAGCTTTTCAACGAAGATTGTTTGACCTTCTTCTACTTTAACTTGTTTACCGCCTGTTTCGATGATAGCAAACATACTTTACACCTCCTAATTATAAGACACGCCATATAGGTGGATTAAATAATCACTTAAACCTGTTCTGAGCGGTTGATGTTTACAAATTCATCAACTTCTAAAGTATACACATACTAACTACTCGAGTCAATCTTTTTATGCATGTTCTGTGAATACATTTTTTCTTATTTTTCTTAAAACGAGTACAAAGATGAGAAGTGGTATATATAGTAATGCGTTTAATAATAAACTCGGCACTGCACGTAACGCAATATAATCAAACAGTGGTAAATCTACATATCCAATCACTTTGTATATTCCGTATATATAAAAATCAAATAAAAACGTATTGACGATAACGACAAAGAATAGCCCTATCATATCTCTATAGAATACTCTAAATGCCGAATGCATAAATAATACAAATGCGACAAATCCAAATAAATGAATACCGTAAATTGAACCTGTATATAAATCTAAAATGACTCCGAATACGATGCTAAAAAATATGCTATATGATCGCCCGAAGTAAATCGATACGAGTAATAACATCATAAATAATAACTTCGGTACAAAATATACATCTGAACCTAACAGTGAGAACGGACTCACTGAAGCGAAACTAAAATCTAAAAACAATACAGTAAAGAATCCGATAAATAAAAAAATTGAACGCATCGTTATTCCTCACCTACAGTTTCAGGCTCACGTTTAATGACAAATATCATGTCGAGTTCATTAATATCGCTGTCCATTTTAACACTTGCATTTTTGCTTAGGCCATATCGGTCGTTGACCGAATCGACAACTTCACCGACGATAATCCCTTCTGGGAAAATACCCGTTAAACCGGATGTATATACTTTTGATCCTTCTTTAATTTTACCGTCGTTGACGATATTACCGACGAGTAACGTATTTCCATTTTCATCATAACTTTGAATCGTACCATAATGTCGCTTATCTCCGTTATGTATTTCAACAGAAATGTTTTTCTTTGCAGCGTCTGTCGTAATCATTTCAATAAAACTTGAACTTCCATTCGCACGTTTTACGACCCCAATCAGACCTTTTGGCGTCATAACGGCCATACCTTCAGATACACCGTGCTTCGTTCCTTTATCGATAGTAAAACTATTTAACCATTGATCTGGCGAACGTGAAATTACACGTGCATTAATTGTTTCATAGTCGATTTTAGAAGATACATCGAGTGCTTCTTTTAATTTTTCATTTTCTTCTTCAAGGCGTTTTAAATCCGCTTCAAGTTGCGGTAACATATCTAACTTAGCCTCAAGTTCTTTTTCGTTTTTTGACGGTCCGAATATAAAACCTAATAAGTTAAACGGAGTTTTCATTACTTTTTGTGTCGTAGCTGTCGCATCTCCAACGAACATCTCCGCCTTTGTCGTATGTGTACGATCAGATATAGAAAATCCTATTAATAAAATAAGGAGGATGACTGAAAAGACAATCGTAATCATTTTATTCTTATTAAAAAACTTCAAAACTCCACCCCCATAATTATCATTATTTTACCATATCTAATTGTAAAATATATGCGTTTAAAAGTTTATATTAAATAAAATTCGAGATAAACTTGCATTTCTCTAAACATTAAAATATAATGAGAATATATTAGACATAGAGAACGACAGTGCCTAGCAAATGTCACTCACCGATAGCACGCCTAAGTGCTAGATATCATATTATTATCTGTTAAATGTAGACTCAGAACGTCTACGTCAAAGACCCACTAAATCGCCAATTTAGTGGGTTTTATTTTGTAATAATGTACATAAACCGATACACTAGTAATCGTAATATAAAACGGAGGCTAAGCATGACACTTAAAACTTTCATCATTGTACTCATCATCACACAAATATATTTTGCATACCATGCTTTCCTATTTAAAAAGAAAGAACAGCCTATGGTCAATGTAAAAGATGATAAAGCAGAAATTAACGGTCAAGAAGTGAATACAAAAATATATTCGTTCGTCTTAAACTACGGTCCACAAATGCGCAGACACTTTAACAACATTTGGTTTGTCATTGCGTTTTTCATCATCGGTTCAATCGTCATCGCACCATCGATGCCAGACTATGCGAGATACGGTAGTAATTTAACGTTTGTCATTCCAAACTTAATATTATTTGGACTTATCGTATCAGCATTAACAATTATCATTAATGTACTTTTAAAAGAATATATGATTGCAGGGACAGCACTATTTAACGCAATCGCGATGTATATCGCATATTTCCAAATGAACTTAACATTAAATATGGACGGCTTTACTGAATTCGTATTAACACTTGTACTTGTATTTAACACAAATAAAATGTTAAAACTTCATAATGGCACGTATCCATTCTTTACGTGGACGATGTTAAATCACCTCATTGCGTCAACGTTAGTGCTACTATTAATGTAAAAAACCCCTAGAGTTTGAATATCGAAACTCTAGGGGTTTTTAATTCTAATCACTCTATTTTCTTTTCCATATTTCAAAAGTATGGGGATGCTTGTTATTTTCATCTACATTACCGTCCCAAGACTTTTCAAGTTCAAATTCATTGTAATCAAAGTCATCAGGAAAATATACGTTACCATCGAATTCGTCATGAATTACCGTACGGTATAAATAATCAACATCGTCTTCAAAGATTTTAAATAAGCTTACACCGCCGATAATATAAAAATCTTCAGCGTACTTTTCATATAACTCTAAAACTTCTTTTTTACTATTAACGACAATCGCACCAGGTGCTTCATAATCTGGATTATGAGTTAACACGATATTACGTCGACCTTTTAACGGACGGTTCGGTATTGACTCATAAGTCGCGCGGCCCATGACGACGTCTCCTTGCATCGTTACTTCTTTAAAAAACTTTACATCTGCAGGAAGACTCCACGGTAGTCTGTCTCCTTTACCAATTAGGCCATTTTTATCTTCAGCATATACATAAGCAAGCATAGAGTCACCTCATTCTATGTTTTTTGTACTCTTATACCCTCTTATTCAAAAATTAAAAACAAGTGCTTTTTTATTAATTATAAACGTTAATTTAAGTCCACCCACTCATCTTTTAACATCCCATAAACCACATGGTCGACGTAGTGATCATATAACCACTCGACTTGTCTTAAAATTCCCTCTTCAGTAAATCCGAGTCTTTCAGGAATTTTACGACTTTTAAAATTTTCAGTTGCAACTCTTATTTCTATTTTATTTAAACGAAACTCTGTAAAACCAATATCCATTAATGCTCGAACAACTTTTGTCATAATACCATGCCCTTGAAACTCCTCGCCAAGAAAATAACCGATTTGACCAATACGACTTGTCCAGTCAAACGAGTTAAAACTCGCTATACCAGAGACTTTACCTTTAAAAATAATTGCTGTAACTAAACTCTTATTATCTACATAATTTTGCATGGAAGACTTAATAAAATCTTTCGTATCATCTACTTTTTTAATAAAAATAGGCCACGGTAACCACTCTTTCAGATAATCACGTGACTTATCCGTCAATTCAAAAATAGCATCCGCATCACGATGATCCACTAACTTCAAAGAAATATCATCGTCAACTTTATATGTAAACATAGGAACACCACCTCAATAGTTATTATGTATAAAATTAATGTTCTGTAATTTTAACATAAAATATTAAAGAATAGTGAGTCAGAAACCCCTATGTAATCATTACTGGATTAAAAACAATCCATCTCTTTCAGGCTAATGTATTTACCATTACCAATGATAATGTGATCTAAAAAGTCGATACCAATGAGTTCACTACTCATTTTAAGTCGTTTACTTACTTCAATATCTTCACTAGAAGGTGTTGGGTCTCCACTCGGATGATTGTGGACACATATAAAAGCTGCCGCACTTCTTTTGACCGCTTCTTTAAAAATTTCTCGTGGATGAACTACCGTTGTATTAAGTGATCCTTTAAATACTGTTTCTTGATGAATCACTTTATATTTAGTCGATAAATATAAGACGACAAAATGTTCTTGTTGGAAATATCTCATTTTCTCCATTAAAAGTTTCGATACGTCATCTGGAGAATGAATGAATACATCATCTTCTAAGCTATGACTATGCATTCTTATAGCAAGTTCAATCACTGCCAATATTTTTATCGCTTTAGCTTCACCGATACCATTAATCTTAGTCAGCTCCTGATACGTAACATCTCTTAAATCGCTGATTTTCTTTAAATTCTTTAACACATTATCTGCGAGTGTTAAGCTGCTCTCATTCCGACTGCCGGTATTTATAATGATTGCTAAAAGTTCTCGATTCGTTAAATTATCAGCGCCGTATATTTTTAATCGTTCTCTCGGTTTATCGGAAGACATCATTTCTTTAATCATTAAATCGTTCATAAGAAACCTCCAAAATATATAGTTGATAAATCATCATAAATAATAAAAGTTAGAATAGTACTAGTTGCCACAAAAGGTACATATGGTATTTTACGGTTATCTGAATTCTTTATAATCTCCATAATAATCACGTAAAACCCACCGACTATAAATGAAAATAACAAGATAAAACTAAATAACAACGTAGGAGTGATTAAAGTTATCACAGACAGTAACTTTATATCTCCATAGCCGATTTTTTTATCAAACAGAATATAAATAACATGAGCTAAAGTTATAATAATCAGATCGTCTATTACATCTACATAATTAAATCTCGTTACATAGAGACCTGTTGTTAAAAGTATAACTAACGTAAAATTAGGTATTTTATAATGCTTAAAATCGTATAACGCAAGAGGTGCTAGAAATACAATCAATAAGTAATAAAGTGAAAAATCTCTAAACTGTATGTAAACTAAACTTGGAACTATAAAGAGCAGTGCAAGTACAACTTCTGAACACACATAAATAAAAGGTATATATCTGTGGCACTTATTACATCTGCCCCTCGACAATATATATCCAAAGATCGGTATGAGTGCAACAGCATCTATCGTATGATTGCAATGATTACACTTACTTCTTCTGAATAAAAACTTAAAGTTAAAACTCTTTTCCTCTAACACAACAAATATAAATGAAGCGAGTATCCCTCCAGTTATTAATAATAAAAGAATACGACCACCTCCAAAATGTTGCCCTAACTATATTCCATACGTTCAAGAATGTAAAATTGCAATTTTTGAAAAATAGCTTTTTATCTCTACAGTATTTAAAAAACTGTCAGGAAAATCCTGCAGCACTTGAATAATCGTAAGTTTTATAGATAAAATTAGAAAAAAGCGCTCTAAATAATTTTAGAGCGCCTCATTATGAAGATTTTTATTCTTCTTATTTACATATTTTGCTCCTTGGAACGAATTTTTGTTAGATATAATCATTTATTTAACAAAAACGGATCTAAAATCATAAAATATGTTAAATATAATTTTTTATCTAACAAAAAGGGGCCAAAACAATAAAATCTGTTAAATATATCCAT
>NZ_KV802782.1:23936-24280 GCF_001810835.1 Nosocomiicoccus sp. HMSC067E10
ACAAAAACGGATCTAAAATCATAAAATATGTTCAATATAATTTTTTATCTAACAAAAACAGGTCCAAAACAATAAAATCTGTTAAATATATCCATATATCTAACAGAATCGCGATATTTATGTTAATTAAATTCACAAGAAGATGTCATAACACACTTTAAATGATAAAGAACACGAAATACAGAGGGCATTCCTGCAACACTCCGACTAATTCGGCGCTTTTCATCCAACTATTCCAACAATTATCATTACTGCACTTAAAACTCTTCTTTTTCTTTGATTTTTAAAGATTTTTATTCTTCTTATTTACACATTTTGCTCCTTGGAACGAATTTTTGTTAGAT
>NZ_KV802782.1:24380-43247 GCF_001810835.1 Nosocomiicoccus sp. HMSC067E10
ATATCCATATATCTAACAGAATCGCGATATTTTTGTTAAATAAAATCAGAAGAAATCGTTTTAAGTTATTTTAAGTGATAAAGTACATAAAAAGCGCGGCGATTTCGCACAACACCTCGTTAACTCACAGCTTTCAACCCAACGACTCCGATTATTATGATTACTAAACTAAAGACTCGTCCAAAGCTCTTTGATTCTCCGTAAAATATCATGTTTACAATCACCGCTGCGGCTGTTCCGATTCCAATCCAGACTGCATATGCGATACTGACTGGGAGATAGTTAAACGCTTGGTATAGTGATACAAATGCTCCTCCGAATCCTCCAAAGAATAGGAGAAAGTTTTTTATTGATTTTTGTTTACTAAATCCGTTTAATCCTATAACTCCAACGAGTTCTAATATTGCTGCTAAAAAGACGTATATCCAACCCATTATTTAACAACCTCTTTTTTATTTGTATCATCTGTTAAATTTAACGCAATGACTCCAATGACTAATAGTCCGATGAAAAACCCTTTTTCTATCGTAAAGACTTCGTCAAATAAGTATATATCCATTAATGCTGTTCCGACGGTCCCTGCTGCAGCAAATATTGCGTACACAGTTCCTGTTGGTAATGATTCACACGCTTTTGATAAGATTAAAAAATCTAAAATAATAATTGGTACGAGTATCGCCCAGTGCCACCACGTGGTCGCAACGTTAAATCCGTATATCCACACGAGTTCTAAGAAGCTCGTTAGAAAAACGTAAATCCATGCTTTGTTCATAAAAATCCCTTTCTAAATAAAATGAATGACTATCAGTCATTATAAAATAAAATTAAATACTACTTTAATCCGTTTAAAATAAACGTAAATAACTCTTCTTTATAGTCATTTACATTTTCTTCACTTGCTTCATCATATAAATACATCTGTTCAGCCAATGATTCGATCGAGCCGATTAAAATTTTTGATATAAATGCTGTATTTACCGTTTCTCTAATTTCACCGTTATTTTTACGTGGAATTAGTAATTGTTCTATAAAATCATAGAGTGGTGCGTATATCTTTTCCCAGTCACCGACGTACTGTGTTTGAGTAAGTCCTGAATAGATGAGTGTTGTCAGTGATTTGTATTCTTTTGTTATATTAAAAATCGTGTCGATCACCGATTTTATTTCTTCTTCAATTGACTCTCCAGTAACATTTTGTGAGAGTTCTTCTAATATTTTCTCAACCATCACTTCAGCAATTTTAGGCATGACGGATAGTTTTGAATCGAAATATAAGTAAAACGTACCCTGTGCGATCTCTGCTTTCTTTACGATTTCAGACACCGTTGCTTTCTCGATTCCTTTTTCTAAAAAGACTTCGATTGAAGACTCGATAATTCTTTCCTCTTTGTTCAAGTGACACACCTCCTAAAAATGACTGATTGTCATTCATATATCGTAACACAAATTTTCTAATTTTAGAAGATAAAAAACCACTAAGATTACTCTTAGTGGTTTAGGGTCTATAGATTTTTTGTTAACTTCTTAATGTCACTGACGATTTCTTCTTTAGGGAAACGCTTGTCTCCACTATCTACACCTGAGTAGTCTTTGATGATTTTCCCGTTTTCATCGACGAGATAAAACGATGTTCCGTGTGTAATTTGGTCACTACCTTCTGGTGGTGGTGCGACGATTGTTTTAAAGTTTTTCTCTGAGAATTTACGTATAAATTCATAGTCATACCCTGTAACGAATGTCCAATCTGCATTTAAATCATTGATATGATACATATCAATATATTCTCTTAATACTTCTGGTGTATCTCTTTTTGGATCTACTGAAAAACTTAAAATCGCATAGTTTTCTACACCGTCTTTTTCAAGGTCTTCTACGACAGACGTCATGTTATGTGTCATCGGTGGACATACTGTCGTACAGTTTGTAAAAATAAAGTCTACTAAGTATACTTTTCCATCCATGTCCGCTTTTGTAAATGTTTCATCGTTTTGGTCAACGACTTCAAAGTCATCCATCGTATTGCCGTATCGACTGCTTACGTCTACTTCTCCACCTTTAGAGCATGCAGATAAAACAATACTTGATAGTAAAACGAGTAATAGTAATCGCTTCACGATTATCCTCCTCAATATGTTCTATATAACTTGATTATCTCACATAACCTTTTTATATCAAATTGCCTTTATGACAAATAAGTTACAATATTTGTCATACTTCTTTCGTTTTCTGTTTCTACATATATAATGTTTTGAAGTCGTGTTTTTAATGCCTCAACGTGTGATATAATTCCGACCATCTTTCCTTTCGTTTGAAGGTCGACTAACGTGTTAATCGCAGTGTTAAGTGTTTCTTCATCTAACGTTCCGAACCCTTCGTCGATTAAGAGCATATCCATGTTAATGCTACCCGCTTCATGTTGAATGACTTCAGAGAGTGATAAACTGAGAGCGAGACTTGCTTGGAATGTTTCTCCACCTGAAAGTGTCGCGATATTTCTCGTTTCGTTGTTAAAGTGATCAAATACGTCGATGATGAGCGCGTCTGCCGCATTAAACGTATCTTTTCGTCGCAATTCATAACGGCCATTCGTCATTTCTGTGAGTCGCTTATTGGCATAAACTAAAATCAATTCTAAATAATGAATCAGCACAAATCGTGACAATGTTGGATGGGTTGAATTTCTACCTTCACTATTACCGTTTATAATTTTTGCTAAGACTTCGAGCTCGCGAACACGTTTCTCGTCTTCGTTATATGTGTTAATAGAATCCGTTAATTTTTCTATTAATGCCTCGTCACTATTTAATTGATATTCAGTCTCTGTAATAACGCGTTGTAGCTCATCTTTTTGAACTTCTAATAGTTTCAAGTTTTTTTCTTTAGGGGTGATATCTATCACTTCAAAACTTGTCAGTGATTCTTTTAACGTGTTTAATTTTATTTCTAGCTCGCGCACTTTACTGTAAAACGTATCGACTGTTTGCTGTAACGCTTCGTCATCGATTTTAAAATACGCTTCAATATTTGTTCGGTCTACTGTGTCATAAGTGTTTAAAAATGATTCAACTTTTGGTGTATATTCATTTAAATCACGGTGAAACGATTCAATATTATCTTTGACTGATGATAACTCTGTGTGTAATTTGGCGATGTTTAATTCGATGTTTTGTCGTTTAGACTCTGCTTCTTTTAACGAACGTTCATGAAGATTAACAGAATTCGTTAGTTTAGTGATTTTCTCTTCTAACGCTGTATAATCATTTAGTCCAGTCTCCGCAATAAATGATTCTTTCGTTTGTGTAAGATTTTTTAACGATTCATTTTTATATGAGAGTGCCTCACTTGTTTTTAATCGTGAATCTTTAAGCTCGTTAATTTCATTCATTAACTTCTCTTTACGTTCTAACTGTTCGCTCACATTTTTAAGCTGTTCATCAATATTTTGAAGTTTGAATTCTAACTTAGAAAAGTCTTCTCTTAACTGATCACCATCATATTTAACGTCACTAATATTTGACTCTGTCGCTTCTATATGAATCGTCAAACGATCAATATCTTTAGTGCACTCATTTTCTCGATTCATTAATTCAGTTAACCTGTCTTTTGTTTCAGCATCCATCACTTCTTTATGTTCTGGATACGTTTCGACAACTGTTTGACAGACTGGACACGGCTGACCAATTTCTAAATGAGACAGTAAATGATTGATCGCGTCATTTGTTTCGAGTGAAATATCATTAAATTGTTTAACTATACTTTCTTTATCTTTAATGACTATAGCTAAGTCTTCAGACAGCTTTTCTTTTTGTTGAATATAAGACTCTAGCTGCTTTATTTTCTTCTCTTCCGCTTTCTGCATTTCAATATCTCGTTTGATATCGTTCATCGCGATTTGAATAGAATGTTTTTCTTCTTTTAAAGTGTTCAGTACATCAATACTCGCGTCGTTCGTTTCTAATTCTTTTTCTTTTAATGAGATGTCACTATTTACTGTTTTAAGTGTGTCTTCAGACTCTTTTATTTCTTCCTCAGTGTTTAAAATAGACGCATCAAGATTTTTATATTGCGCCGTATCATACTTATTTAAAAGTGAAAGATGCTCTTTTTGACGTTCGATCACTGTTTCTTTTTCTTTTAGTGCTTTTATCTCATTCGTAACTAACTCATTCTTTGCCTCTTCACTGTTTAAATCATTCGTTAAAGTCTCTTCTTGTTTTGTTGATTGACGTAGCTTAACCGCTACATTTTTTTCAAGATGAAATACTTCTTTAATTTTAGACAGTTCATTTACTAATTGTAATGTACGTTCTGTTTCTTTTATTTCATCAGATCGATCGCGTAATTCAGTTAACGCTACGTTTGTTTTATTAAATTCTGTTAACCGTTCATTGTGCTGGTGATCTTTTTGTATCTCTTTTAATAACTTTTCTATGCCTAATTCAACGGGCTCTATTTCTTTTTTCTTTTTATTTAGCACACGTCTGTCTTGATCAATTCTTTCTTTAAAAGATTTTAATGACGTGTTAAATTCTAAAACTGGTTCATCTGAAACAGATAATAACTGCGTTTCAATTTCTTTATAAAGTAATTGTCTTTTATTGTCCTTATCTTTATATTCTTTATAAATACTTTTGTACACGTCGTTAAAACGCTCCGTGCCAAATAATGTTTTTAAAATTTCTTCTTTATCTTTTGTATTTGCAGTGAGTAACTTTTTAAACTCACCTTGCGGTAACAGTGCAATTTGTCTAAATTGTCTTGCTGACATATGAAGGAGTTCTTCGACATATTTAGACACTTCTTGTAATCCAGATACGATAAGCTCTCCGAAGTCATTATAAATTGCTGCTTGACCTGTCGTTGGATTTTTGTTCGTTCTTTTTTTGTATGTTAATGTACGCTCAATTCGGTACTTTTTACCACGATGATAAAAATCTAAATTAACTTTTGACAATTCGTCGTCACTTGCAAACTGGCTTCTTAAAGACTCACCACCTCTACTCTCTGTAGAAGCTGTCGCAAATAATGCATACGTAATCGCATCAAAAATCATAGATTTCCCAGAACCCGTGCGCCCTGATATTAAAAATAATGAGTCGTTTAAGCGTGTGAAATCAATCGTTTCGTTTTTATATGGACCGATAAACTCCATCTGTAATTTAATTGGTTTCATCTGTAATCCCTCTTAAATGTTTATTAAACGTTTCAAATTCAAACTCTGTTGGTTCACGACCTGTAAATTTTTCATAAAACAACTTAAAAATTTGATCGTCACTCGTGTTATTCGTGTCTATCTCGATTTCATCGTTTTCATAGCGTTCAATTTTTCGTGATAATACGAGCGTGTTTTTATACAGTTGTTTTAACGCTGTCATCGGTTCCGTGAACCCTTCCATATCGGTTAACTCAAATTTGATGTATGCGTCTTTATCTTCAATTTCTACTTCACCAGTAATAATATCTTTAAAACTGCCTTTAAAATGGATGAGGTCGTGAAGTAATTCAAATTCGATAAATTCAACTGTGTTCTTATCAGTATCAATCACTTTAAAACCTTTTTTATCGTTCGCTTCATCGAAACTATATTTCATAATCGCACCACTATAAAATGTTTGATTACTATTAAATGCGTTATGTCGATGTAAATGACCGAGCAATGTAAAATCGAACGGTTCAAAAATTTTATGAGACACTTCTTCCGTTAAACCGATTGTAATTTTTTCTTCGGATTCTGACTCTTTACTTCCAGAAACAAATAAATGGCCGACAAGTATATTATTTTCTCGTTTAAAATTGTTTGTAATCTCATCTATAACACGGCGATATGCTTTTTCGAAAGTATCGATCGTGTCATCATTAAAATAATGTCTCACTTCTGGTATTTCAATATACGGTAATAAATAAAAGTCAACGTCGTTAAACGTTACTGGAGTAAAACAATTTTTTAGTTCAGTATTTACGTAAAAATGATTTGCTTGAAACCACTCACTACGTGCGTCGATGTATGGCTTACTATCGTGGTTCCCACTTATTAAAAATAATGGTTTTTTTCGTACTAAATTGATTTCTTTTAAATAATAGTTTAAGACGTTCATCGCTTCTTGAGACGGTTGTTTTTTATCGTATAAATCGCCAGCTATTACGACCGCATCGACCTCGTTCTCGTCAATATATGTCAATAACTGATCGAGCACATAGCGCTGATCGTCAATTAAAGATTGGCGGTTTAAACGTTTGCCGATATGCCAATCTGCTGTATGTAAAATTTTCATAGTAGCACCTCTTTACTCATCATTCTATACGAGTTAGAAATGTTTTAAAAACAAAAAAAGCCCCGAAGGGCTTTTTGTTAGTTCGATAGATTTTGAAGTGCCATCACTACTTGGTCGAGCTTTCGTTCCATACGGTGCAAGAGGAAGAACGTGATGACGATAGGAAATCCAACATCACTAACGAGTTGTGTAATATCCATTTACACGAGCGTTTCAACGTCTTGAGTGACAATTTTGGCACTCTTTAGACGTACTGGTGCACCGTCTTTTGAAATTAACGCTTTTGAGTCGATGATTTTTTGAGCTTCTAACTCGACTTCCTCTTGAGAGAGTCCATCTTTTGGTTCATTAATCGTGAAGTTAAATACTCCTTCATATTCTGTTTCAAATTGTAATATAAGTTTTCTAGACATTTTGTTTCCTCCTTAATTAGTTTACTTCTTCCGTAATGACTTTAAATACGTTGACGTATTTTTCTCCTTTTAAGTTACCGTATGCTTCACTTAATCTCAGTAAAGCATCATTTCCTGTGTGTACTGAAAGACGATTTAACGTACGTGTCTTTAAAACCTCTTTACCAGACATGTCCTCGCTTTCGTACACAAACTTTGCTGCTAGTGATTTAATCATGTGTCTCACCTCCTTACACCCTATATATCGTTCCATTTAGAAAAATGGACATAAATATTTTTATTTTCTATAATCTAGTTAAGAGGTGAAGGACGTGTATAGTGATTTTGTCATGTGGATGATCGCTTTATGGGGATTCTTAATGATTGGACTCCTTGCGATTGGTGGATATTTTATGTTTAGAAAATTTTTAAAAGCATTGCCAAGAGAAGATGGATGGTCAGAACTCGATTGGCAAGAGTATTATATAGAACAAGCATTACCATTATGGAACGATGAAGCACGAGAACTGTTAGACGAACTTGTGTCACCTGTACCACAATTATTTAGAGACGTAGCGAAACAAAGAATCGCCGGACGTATATCAAAAATAGCGTTAGATGAAAAAGTAGATACAATTCATTTAGACCAAATAATGAAAGGTTATATTATCGCAACTCCAAAAAGAGATCACGGTTTTATGAAGAAAAAACTGGACGAGCTAAACATCGACTATAAACCATACGAAAAGCTCTTTGAACTCGCAGACGATGAAAAACAAAAATTCTCTATATTTGAACAAACAGAAGCATTAAAAAAGGTTGAGTAATTTATCATTACTCAACCTTGTTTCTTTTTAAATTGTAAATAATGTAAGACCATCGATGTACGCCATATAACGATCATCGTAAATGCGAGTAGGAAAAACATCCCACCGATTTCACCAGGTGTAATTTCTTGAGATAGAATCGTCTTCATAAATGTACGGATAATTAAAAGTCCGACGAGTATAACTGGGAATAGTTTGGATGCTTTAACGTATAATTCGTCATCTTTTACTTCATACTTCGTCGTAAGTAATAGTGCAAATGAAAATACGATACCGACGACTACCGCTTCAAGTATCAAATGATTATCTAAACGAAAATATGGGAACAAGAACATCAACGCACCCGTTGACATCATAATCGGTGGGATAATAATTTTCTTTAAATGTAGCGGTGTTTTTGTTTCATTATTTCTCCAAAGAATGACGAGTAACCCCATTATAATCGCACCGATCGATGCGATTATAAATAGCGTATCCTCATATTCTTTTAGTAAAGCGAATAATTCATTCATTTAAAACCCTCTAAACTCTCCAAAGTACGGTGATAACCAAATAATAATCTTAGTCAGACCGTCAAAGTATAATAAAATACCCATTAAAATCATAATTACGCCGCCGACTTTCATTAGAATGCCAGAATATTTAACAATCCAACGTGTACGAGAGACGAAGAAACTTAATATGAAGAACGGTACTGAGAATCCTAAACAATAAATGACCATTAACATTAATGCATTTTCTGGCTCTGTTGCGCTCATCGCAAAAATTGCACCGATAATTGGTCCGTTACATGGAGTCCACCCTGCAGCGAACGCCATGCCGATTAACACAGAGCCTACAAATCCACTCGGTCTATTTTTAAATTCGATCTTTCTATTTTTATTTAAGAAGTCGAAGTTTAAAATACCCGTAATAATTAAACCAAATACGATAATTAGTGTTGCACCTATTTGTTGGATTAGTTTCGAATATTCGATGAGTACTCCACCAAAAAATGACGCACCAAATCCAATGGCGATATAAATGATACTAAACCCAACGAGGAAGAATAACGTATGTAAAATTGCGCGTAAGTTAAAATTACGATTTTGAACTTCGTCAAAGCTCATCCCAGTAATGTATGAGATAAATGCCGGGAATACCGGTAATACACATGGGGATACAAAACTTAGCACGCCTGCTCCAAATGCTAAGAAAAAAGTAACTTCACTACTCAATTTACTGCCTCCATTTCATATATATTAAGTGTATCATCTAAACGAATGAACTGCTCTATTAACAGTAATATATATATGACAAATTATCAAAATAAAAAGCACGCCTCTTAAATGATTCAAGAGACATGCTTCATATCAGTTATTTTTTAACGTCTTTCATGTTTTTATTCATCATAGACATCATTTGATTAATTTTCTTTTGTGAAGGTTTTTGACCCATCTGCATCATCATCATTCTTAACACGTCTTCGTTAATTGGTGGATTTTTCTCTAAGTAATCCATCATATATTTTCGTGCCATATAAAAACCAAGTGCTGTACCAGCAATTAGTGCGACGATAACGATTAAAATCCAAATCCAAGTTGCCAAACGACTCACCTCTTTCCAAATTTCAACATTATAATTGTACATGAATTTAAAATTACGTTCAATGCATTTAAAACATCCTGTACAGTGTACAGGATGTTTGTTTTTAGTCTTCTAAAATAATATTTACTAAGTTGTCGACTGTGTAGCCGTATTTTTCCATTACGTAATCACCAGGTGCACTTGCACCGAATGTGTCGATCGTTAAGTACTTACCGTCAAGACCGACAAATCTTGCCCATCCGATACTCGCTGCCATTTCTACAGCTGTTCTATTTTCGATATGTTTATTTAATACGCTGTCGATATACGCTTTACCTTGTTTAAAGAATGTTTCAGTATCTGGTAATGATACGACTTTAATGTTGACGTCTTTTTCTTTTAAAACTTTTGCCGCTTCAATCGCAAGTGACACTTCACTACCTGTCGCAAACACAATTGCGTCGTCTCCATTATCATACGCAACGTACCCACCACGTTTTACACCTTCAGCAAGCGTCACTTTGTCTATATCTAACGCTTCGACGTCTTGGCGCGTTAATACGAGTGCTGTCGGAGTATTTTTAGATTCAACTGCACGTTTCCAAGCTTCACGTGTTTCGTTACCGTCAGCAGGACGAATGACGTTTAAGTTTGGAATTGCGCGAAGTCCAGCCAGTTGTTCAATCGGTTCGTGTGTTGGTCCGTCTTCACCGACGGCGATTGAGTCATGTGTAAACACGTATGTGACTGGTAACTGCATTAACGCACTTAAACGTACAGCTGGTTTTAAGTAGTCACTAAATACAAAGAATGTACCGACGTACGGTAAAATTGCACCGTGTGCTGCCATACCGTTCGCTGCAGCTGCCATCGCAAACTCTCTTACACCAAACCAAATGTTACGTCCGCTATAATTACCTGGTAAAAATGCTTCTTCAGCATTGACTAGCGTTTTGTTTGATGATGCTAAGTCAGCTGCTCCACCGAATAACGTTGGTATGTTTTCTGATAGTTTTTGAATGACGTCACTTGAACTGCCACGTGTCGCCTTTTTAGAGCCGACTTCGTATGTTGGTAAGTTCATGTCATAATCCACTGGTAATTTACCGTTAATTGCATCTACTAACGTATTGTATAAATCTTCATTACTCGCTTTATATTCTTCCATTAAAGCGTTCCATTCGTTCTCTAACTCTTCACCACGTTTGTTTAACGTTTCGTTAAAGCGCTCATATACGCTATCATCTACGTGGAATGACTTTGTGTGGTCTAAACCATAATGATCAAACGCACTCTTTCTTTCATCTTCACCGATTGGCGCACCGTGTGAATCACTTTTACCTTGTTTGTTTGGTGAACCATATCCAATAATTGTTTTTACTTCAATTAATGACGGCTTATCTGAAGATTTCGCTTTTTCAATCGCTTGACTGATTGCTTCTAAGTCGTTACCGTCTTTTACGATATGATAATCCCAGTTATATGCTTTAAAACGACCTTCAATATTCTCAGAGAAGCTCATATCTAAATCACCGTCGAGTGAAATATCGTTAGAGTCATATAATACGATTAACTTATCAAGCGCTAAATGCCCGGCAAGTGATGCAGCCTCGTGAGAAATACCTTCCATTAAGTCACCGTCACTTGCTAGTACGTACGTATAGTGATCGATAACGTTATGTTCTTTCGTATTAAACTTAGCTGCTAAATGAGCTTCAGCCATCGCCATACCAACACTCATTGCGAAACCTTGGCCAAGAGGACCTGTTGTAATTTCTACTCCGTCAGTATGCTTAAACTCTGGGTGTCCTGGTGTTTTTGATTCGTATTGACGGAATTCTTTAATGTCGTTCATAGAGATTACACCAGAAAAATGAAGTAAGCTGTATAACAGCATGCTTCCATGTCCCGCACTTAAGATGAAGCGGTCTCTGTTAAACCAGTTTACAGATTTACTATTAAAGTTTAAGTGGTCTTTCCATAACGCATACGCCATCGGTGCAGCCCCCATCGGAAGTCCTGGGTGTCCTGAATTTGCTTTCTCAATTGCATCGATAGACAATGCACGGATTGAATTGACAACTAATTGGTCAGTTTGATCAAAAGTCATAGTCATTTAAATCTCCTTAATTATTTCTTCTTCTTTTTTGAATGTCTTTTACTTTTTGAGGTGTAACATCGTTACCCTCTGGATCAATCACTGTCGCATTTTCAATTTGCGATCTAAAGCTACTTCTAAAGTTTTCTAAATACTCTTTTCTTAGTGCATTCAGTTCTTCAAGATCATCTTTAGTAATCTTTTCTTCACGCTTTAACTTCGCTAAATGGTTCAGTCGTTTTAATTTTTTATCATCTAACATGATGACTCATCCTTTCTACTTAAATTTACCATAAAAAAACGCATTCGGCTATATTGCCGATGCGCAAATATCATATATTATCTGTTTAATGTTTTACTTGCGAATTCAAGTGTATCGTTCGTATCACTGTTCGCTATTTGATCTTGTACAAAAAATGCCGCTTGTGATGACCCGAATACATGATCGAGTTCATAAAGTGGTGCATGTATATAAAAATCTATTAAAAAGTAAATGCTTAACGTGATAAGTAAAGCTGTAATCGCAAGTATTGTAATTTGTTCTTGTTTAACCATGTTTCATCTCTCCCGAACATTTGTTTGTACTATCATATTAATAGAACACGTGTTCGTTGTCAAGAGATTACGAACAAATGTTTGTACTCAGCATATACATATGCTAAAATTAAGTTAACTCAATATCGGAGGAAATATTATGGAACAATTAACCGCTCGTCAAAAAGAAGTACTTCAATATATTAAGCAATGTGTAAACGAACAAGGGTACCCACCGAGTGTCCGTGAAATTGGGAATGCGATTGGTTTACAATCGAGCTCTACTGTCCATGGGCATTTAAGTAAATTAGAAGAAAAAGGCTACATTAAACGAAATCCAACAAAACCTCGTGCAATTGAAATTGTTGGTAATGAGTTTGAAGAAAAAGTAGCTGTCATTCATGCACCAGTACTCGGTAAAGTTACTGCTGGGTTACCGATCACTGCTGTTGAAAACGTCGAAGAATACTTCCCACTTCCAGAACATTTAACTGCTGGACATAATAGTGAGGTATTCCTACTTACAGTTGTCGGAGATAGTATGATCGAAGCAGGAATTCATGACGGAGATAAAGTCATCGTTAGAAAGCAGAATATCGCACATAACGGGGAAATTATCGTTGCGATGAACGATGAAAACGAAGCGACAGTAAAACGTTTCTATAAAGAAAAAGGCTACTATAGACTGCAACCAGAAAATAGTACGATGGATCCAATTATTTTAGATTCAGTCACAGTACTTGGTAAAGTAATTGGTCTATATAGAGAGTTATAATTTTTATTAAGATAAACATTGTTTTCAATGTTTATCTCAGGCTGTAGACAAAGTCTCAAATGAGATGACGTTTACAGCCTTTTTTATAAAATATAATTTACTTCTACGGTAGTTTCTTAATCACTGTAACTAAATTTTTTAAAATATAATATTAAAACTATTAATTGTAGAAAATAAACTATGACAGAAACATAAAAATGCAATGTATTGTCTTCAAATATATATTCATCCATTAATTCTCCAGATGTAAAATTTAATAATATACATATTATAGTTAATGTTAATGTGCCTATAAGAATAATTATAGATCCATCATTCTTTTTATTTGTATACAAATAAGTTATAGTCCCCACTGAATTTAGTATTATGATAAAATATATAAGTGAAAAAACATTATAAGTTAGCATATTTATTCCTCTTTTCATTTTAAATGATATAATTTATTATAATGAATCAATTTAATTAATCAATTAAAAGAGGGTTACTTCAAATTAATATAAAAGGGAGTTTTTTTATTTGTAAGTATTAAAAAATTTAATACATCTAAAAGAAAACAAAATTCATTTATTATAATGTAACGCAAAAATATATGGTTGTACTTCAGGAGGAAAGAATATAATTACAAATATATTTAGATATAAATCATATTATATTAAGGTACCTCAATTCATATATTATTTTAAAGATGAAGTAGATAATTCTCCTCATAATAATAGTAGACCGGATTATAAACTAAAAAGGAAAAATGGCTATGAAAGATATACTTTTAAAAAATAAAAAATTTGTCATTATTACTTTTATTCTTACTCTATTTACATCTATATTGACTGTTTCTGTTCCTATTGTATTATCTAATATTTTTAATAATGATTATAAGATTAATACTTATAATTTTACACTGCTTATTGTATTTATGTTTGCTACATATGCAATTCAAATTTTAATGGTAATTATACGAGAGAATTTTGCATTAAAATTTAATGTTGATTATTCTAAGGAGTTATATTCAAAGCTATTTAATATGAAATACGATTCAATATTAAATCAAGGTTCATCCTATTTAATTGATCGTATTGCTCAAGTTGTTAATAACTTATATCTATTTTTAATCAATAGTCTGGTAGGTATTATAAGCAATATAATAATACTCATTGTTTCTCTTACACTTATTGGTTTTATAAATATCTACCTTTTTCTAATGCTATTATCTCTAGTTCCTATCAATTATTTAGGCTATAAATTTATTAATAAAAAACTCCATGAAAAAAGTAAAATTATGCAAGAAGAAACATCTTCAGGCTACAAAGATTTAATAGCTGTTTTTAAAAATATTGATATGGTTAAACAAGAAAGTGATTATAAAAGAATAGAAAATTTAATCTCTCCGTCAATTTATAGAATATACGACTCAATGGCAAACGTAAATAAGTTTGGTCAGAGTAGAAGTTTAATTATCAAATTAATCAATAGTTTTGTTCAGAATCTAATGTTTCTTGTCTTAGCTTACTTAATATTTACAGGAAAAACACAAATAGGAGATTTAGTCGTTGCAAGTGTCGTGGTTCCAATATTTTTTACTGCACTTCAAGGATTCACAAATGTAAACTTAGAATATAGAGATTTAATAGTATCAAAAGAATTTGTAAATGAATGTATTATTAATGAACAAGAAGAACAAAAGGATTTTAACATAAAAAGTATTAAATCTATATATTTTGGTAAAGTTGAATTCGATATTGCTAATAAAAAGATTTCTCATAAAATAAATACAACTTTTTCTCCTGGGGACATCATCTATGTAGATGGTCCTTCAGGGTCAGGAAAAAGTAGTTTAATGAAAGCTTTATTAAAGTTCAGAGATTCTACAGGTATATGTATCAACGACTATAACTTAGAAGATATAAACACTCTATCTTTAAGAAGTCATATGTTCTATTTATCTCAAGAAAATGCTATTTTACCGTTTACTTTAAAAGATAACATTCGTTATGGATATGAGAATGATAATTATAATTGGAATAATTTAAAGGATTCTGAATTAATGAAATCTATTCTGAATAATCACGACTTAGACGATAAATTATTAGATCAAGGTAATAATTTATCTGGTGGAGAGAAACAAAGAGTAATGCTGGCTAGATTGTTAATAGAAGATTATGATGTTGTGATATTAGATGAAGTGACTAGTAATATCGATAAAAAATCACAAAATATTATCTTAAATACAGTACTTAATAACATGAAAAATAAAATAGTATTTATCATTTCTCATGATTTATCAGTTAAAGAATTTTGTAATAAAGAAATTAAAATTAATCACAATTAATTATTTTAAATTATATTATGAAAGATATGTTTTAATAGTCGACTAAATTAGATTTAATATCTTAAATACTAAAGACTCTCTTACTCTAAAAAGTAAGGGAGTCCTTAGTAAACTCTAAATTACTACAAATATTTTTATTATTTTTGTTAGGATTTATCTTAAATGAAATAAAACCGTATCTTCTACCATCTTTTTTCTTATAATTCCCCTCTGAGTTATGTCCAACAAATTGTCCCTTATTCACCATACATAAACGGCATTATTTCTCTCGTCTTGTCGGATAAATTCTTTACATAAATTAAATATTCTCTTACTTTAGTCGGATCTTTCATCATATTATCTACCAACTGAAATAAACATTGTTTTCAATGTTTATCTCAAGCTGTAGACAAAGTCTCATATGAGATGACGTTTACAGCTTTTTTACAACTTATATGTAAGCTTAGAAAAGACGAACCTATTTTAAATTCTGAAAACGGTTCGTCTACATTCTGATAGCACTCTATAGAGCGCCTTGCTTTAGTAATAGTTATAAATCATTAACTCTTTTAAATCGCCTATATAAAATTCATTAATTGTTTGTGTCATCATATTATTATCTGTTTCTGTTAATTTAAACTCATCATCTACTAATAAATGATCAAGTGCTCCTTCTAACGTATGGTAGAAACTTAATTTTATAGACAAAAAACAATAACATAAATAGTATTTGTACATATATAATTATACTGAGTAAATGAACTTTAAAACAATAAAAAATAACCGTTTAATGAGTAATAAAATTCATTTATTAAAAGGTCATATGCCTTTAATTAGAAAAAGAATAATATAAAACTAACTTTAAAAATCTAAGATAGACCTCAAAAAGAAAGGAAGCATAAACATTATTTATGCTTCCTTTCTTTTTGTTTTTGATGACGTATCTGTCCGTCGATAATTCTTTTATTTTCTAAATATCGTTCATAGTAATCTTCGCTAATATCGCCTTCATTTATTGCTTTCTTTACAGCACAACCTGGTTCATGTGAATGTGTACAATCTCTAAATTTACAGTATTTAGATAACTTCATAATGTCAGAAAAAAGAATGGACTCATCTACAGAATGTACCGCATTAATTGTTTTAAAACCTGGTGTATCTATGATATATGCATTTAACAAGTCATTATATAGCATTTGAGTATGTGTTGTAGTATGTTTACCTTTCCCATCCGTACGCACTGATTGCGTGTGTTGGTTGTCTTGACTGAATAAGTTATTAAATAACGTTGACTTTCCTACTCCTGAAGCTCCTAATAAAATAGAAATTGAATTTTTCTGAATTAATTGTTTAAAGTCTTCAATATTATCAGTATTAAAATTAGACAATAAAAAGATATTTAATTCTGGATAAAACTTATTTATTTCTTTACGCATACTTTCTGTCTTATCTCTATAATCTGCTTTAGTGATAACAATATTTAAATGAATATCTTTCTTTTTAAAAGTTAAAATATATCTTTCTAATTTACCAATTGTAAACTTTTGATCTGCTGCAATAAGTATAAACACGTTGTCAACATTAGTTGCTAGTATTTGTTCTTTACTTTTATCATGATACGACTTCATCGTTGTACTTGCTTCTTTAGAAACCACATTTCTACGCTTCAATACTTCTACAATATAGTGTTCATCATCTAAATTCACAACATGAACAAAATCCCCAACGAATACTTGAACGCTAGAAATTTGGTTTACTGCTATTACTTTTCTATATATATTATTATTTAAGTATATATCATAGTAATGACCATACTTTACAATAACTCTTCCGACTTTATTTATATCTAAATCATTTTTATTCGAATATTCACGAATACCGTAATCCATATATTCACCATCTTCTTACTAATAAATTTTACGTCCCATAATGCACTTTAAAATATTTTACAAGTAATAAATAGTATCTAATCTGCTTTTTATGTCATCTGTTAAGTGATGCGATATTATTATCACTGTTTTATTACTATTTAAAATATCTTCCTCTATAATAGAAGCACTTTCTCTATCTAAAGCGGATGTGCCTTCATCAAATAATATAATCTCTGTATCTCTAATTAACGATCTCGCATATGCAATTTTCTGTTTTTGTCCACCAGATAAAATATTTTCATTAATGATATAACTCGAGACATCCTTATCTATTGTCCATTCACTTAATCCAACTTTATCCATCAATTTAGCAATATCTATTTGGTTATTAGCGTTTGAAATATCAATATTCTCTAATAATGTGCCAACTATAATCGGAGATTTTTGTTCAAGGTATGTAAATTTATTCACCCAGGAATCTTTTGAAAATGTTTTTACATCTTTTCCATCAACTGTTATAGCACCATCATAATCATTAATGAATCCCATCAAAAGCTTCAAAATCGTTGATTTTCCCGATCCAGATGGTCCTACTAACGCATACTTTTTACAAGGCTCAAATTTTAAATTCACATTATCAAGCACAACTTCATCATCATATTTAAAGCTAACATTTGAAAATTCAATGCCTTGTGAAATAGTTAATAGTTCTTCCTTATTATTTACTCTTCTCTTACTTTTGAAAAACTTCTCAAATATTGGTTGCGTTGTTTTTAACTCTACATAGTTTGAACTAATCCCCATCAAACTAGTAAAAATAGTTGCAGAAAAATATTGTGCTGCTGTAATCGTACCAATTGGGGCGATATTTTTAAAAAATAACAATGCAGCAACTAGTAAAATAGCCACTTGACTTATTAAACTAACAAAATTATTAGTACCATACATATATCCTGTTAAAGTGGCCAAAGATATTTTTTTATTAGCCAATTTTAATGATTCTTTTTCAAATTTTTCAACAAGTATTTTTTCATTATTTGTACTATAATACAAATCGTATTTATCGAATATATCATTAGAATAATTTGTGAATTTTTCATTGGCATTTGATACTTCATTAATTTTTCTATTCATTGATTTACTAAAAAATTTGGGTGTGATAATCATAATAATAGCAAAGAAAAATACCGCTATGTTTAAACTGAAATGAAATGAAAAAAGAGCGATACTACTAAAAGTTATCGTAAAAATTTGAGTAATAATCATTTGTAAAGTTGCATACCCATAATCATTAATCATATTAATATCATTTGTCATCCAAGAGGTATACTCTCCACTACTCTTTTGATGAAAATCTTGATATTCAATATTTCCTAAATGTTCTGCAATATCAATACGTATCTGAGTATTCATTTTCTGAACAACTTTTGTATAATACCATGAATCTAAATGAATCTGAAGAGACCAAATAATAAGAGAGACTATCATGATTAATATCCACATGTAGAACTTTTTTACGTCATGATTTGCTAAACTTGTTAGCGCATAGGAACTAGAAATGCCCCAAGCAGTTAAAGTCAACGATCCAAGTGCTATAATACATAGCATAAAAAAATTTTCTTTTTTAAAAGGTTTAATGTAATAAAAAATAAACGTTTTACAAAAATCCAAATACTTCATCTCCTACAAATCTTTTATTAAAGTAATTTCGAAAATAAATCATTAATACCCCTCCTCGACAATATAATAAAGAAAAATCATTTTTATCCACATATATAGATGTAGTCACTTCCGCATCCAGTATACGCTACCATCTCTAAAAAGATGAACTGGGAAGTTATTTATATTTTAATTTCTATGTTAAAAAATGAAGTTTCTTTTAAACCTAATTTTTCATTAGTATTACTTCTTACATAGAGATTACTCTATTGACAGATTAATGTAAACCCTTACTTTCAGTTCTTTCTATCAGCTCACCATCTTTCATTTTCTTTTTTCAGGTCCTAATATAAAATAAATATGTTCAATTTTATCTTGATTAAATTTTAATCCTACTTCATCATTATCTACTGCATACACTACATTTGGTATCTTTCCTGTATTTTGACCAACTTCTAAAATTTGTTCGTTTTATGTACATAATAAAATAGTAATCAGTATTATAAACCTAATAAATAAACAATTTAATAATTAATGTTATATGAAGATGATAGATATAATGGTAGAT
>NZ_KV802782.1:43347-44864 GCF_001810835.1 Nosocomiicoccus sp. HMSC067E10
ATGCCTTTATACAACAAAAACTTCCTAAAATAGATGTTTATTAACGGTACACAATTAAAGTGTAAAAACATATTAATTATATAGATAAAAAGGGAAACTACTCTTAAAAAAGATATAAGACACTCAAATTTAAAGTACATAAAACGATTTAATATAATATATATATACATAGATAATTATACCGAGTAAATGAACTATAAAACACTTAAAAACAGGCTAATTATAATCTCTAAGTAAAAACGTTCATATAACGGTCGTTTTATGTACTTATATAAACTTAATAATTGCCCTTTTCATTAATAAATATTAAAATATAATCAGTAAGTATGACTTTCTGAAAATAAGAATTGTATCTATTTTTTAGTACTAAAGGAGAATGAATTATATGAAAACAACTTTTAAGCAGGAGAAGACTATTAAACCTGTAAAATCAACAGTTAAAAAACGTGGACAAATTACAATCCCAAAAAAACATAGAGAAGCATTAGACTTACATGAAGATGATCAAGTAGAAGTAAGTATTGAAAATGGGAGACTTATTATGCAACCTGTCATAACCATCGCAAAAGATCAATCATGGTTTTGGTCTCCCGAATGGCAAAAAGGAGAAAAAGAAGCAGAAGAAAATATTTCTAATAATGAAGTTAAATCTTTTAATAATGTGAACGATGCTATCTCGTTCCTGCGTTCAGGTAAAAATTAATTTATGTACCAATTAGATATTACAAAACGCTTTAAAAGAGCATACGATAAATTAGATTCAAATATTCAAGATGAAGTTGATGAAGCAATTAAAGCATTGATAAAAGGTCGACCTTATCCAAGATCTTTAAGAGTAAAAAAGATGAAAGGACATAAATCAATCTTCGAAGCCTCACCTACTATGTCAATACGTATGACCTTTCAATACAATAATCCTGATTATATTGTATTACGTAATGTAGGTAGTCATGACATTACTTTATCTAAGCCTTAATAACTTTTAAAATTAGAAACAAAAAATATTTTATAAAACTAATAAAGAAATCGATATTAATGGGAATCAATTAAATAAACAATTTAATAATTAACGTTATATGAAGATGATAGATATAATGGTAGATATCGTAAAAGGGGAAATATTTAATTTAGAAGTCGAATAGCTTGAACATTGCAAGTCACTAATATAAATTGTATAATATAAATAACAAAAATTAGTTCCATGGCTTCACCAAAGCCCTCGCTACTCGCAATAGTGAGGGCTTTTTTATGGTGTTGGCTATTGTCGCCTATTTATCATTGCGATTACGTAACCAATACGCAAAGTACGCAACGATACCCCCAACAATAATAGGGGCAATGATGTTAACAAAAATTAATTCCATGGTGTTTCACCTCCTTCCTGGTAAATATTCGCCAGGAAGTTACGGCGACTATATTATTATAACAATTAAATTCTATATGAGAAGTAAACAGATGAGTAATACTGTCTACTTTTTATTTCATAAAAGAAAACAATATGTAGTGTTTGAATATAA
>NZ_KV802782.1:44964-57974 GCF_001810835.1 Nosocomiicoccus sp. HMSC067E10
TCGCAATAGTGAGGGCTTTTTTATGGTGTTGGTAATACTGTTTACTTTTTATTTCACAAAAGAAAACAATATGTAGTGTTTGAATATAAAAAAAAGATCGATGCGTTATGCACCGATCTTTATAATTGTAAATAAATATCATCTCTAATTCTATAAAAGAATTAGAAAAAAGAAGATGTACATATATTATAATATAAAATAATTTTGTTATCAATATTTACTGATTACTCCATTTCCATACCTCTACTACTCTCTAAATGTCTGTAATTTTGTAAATACTGTTTCTTACTTAATGGAATATTTTTCTCATGTTCTTGATAAGCATGTACATTTCTTCTTACTAACTCATCATTCCAATCTTTTACATTTACTCTTTTAGGTGGCACAGCAAAAAATATCCGCATTTCTCCGTGTTCACGGTGAACTAAATTATTTTCAATTTTATCTTGATTAAATTTTAATCCTGCTTCATCATTATCTACTGCATACACTACATTTGGTATCTTAACTGTGTTTTGACCGACTTCTAAAATCTGTTGATAGATTATACTTGGAGTGTTAATCCCTTGCATTGAAACATATTTTGAGTTTTATGTTAGTCCAATGAGTGAAGCATAGATAATTGCAGCAACCTCACTTTCAAAAAAGTAAATATTCTCTTACTTTAGACGGATCTTTCATCATATTATCTACCAATTGAAATAAACATTGTTTTCAATGTTTATCTTTTTTATTTGACATTAATGCGCTATCATTTTTCTAATTTCAGAGAAATATTACACTATGTAAATTATGGTTGTTTTATTTAACGTATAGTGTAATATCCTACTTTACATATAATCTACGTTCTGTATAATCGAAAAATGTATGTATAAAAGGGAGATGATACATTGAATATTAAAGAACTCTTAAAATTCGCGTTCGCATATTGTGGTATCGTCATCGGTGCTGGATTTGCGACTGGTCAAGAAATCATGCAGTTCTTTACTAATAACGGAATAATGAGTTTCGCAGCAATTACGCTCGCTGTTTTAATGGTTACTTTTGCATTTAGACAATCAGCAAAAGTTGGTTATTTATATGACGTTGAGTCACATGAGTTACCACTCATAAAATTATTCGGTAAATATTTTGGAACATTTTTAGATTACGCACTTATATTCTTTATGTATGTAACATGTTTTGTCATGATTGCTGGTGGTGGTAGTAACTTAAACGAAAGTTTCGGTATGCCAGTATGGGTTGGATCGATCGTTATGATTATATTAGTGTCTATTACACTGATGTTAGATTTTGATAAAATCATACACTTACTCGGTATCGCAACACCAATTCTTTTAATTATGGTTATCTTTATGACAATTTTCGCATTTATCAATGCAGACCTTTCATTAATAGAAGGTGCGAAATATGCGGACTCTACAGTACCACCTTGGAATGTTTGGTGGATTGATGCAACAGTATACGCTGGACTGATGTATGGCGTTGGATATAGTTTTATTACGATTATGGGATCAGATACGAGACTATACGAAGTCGTTAAAAGAGGTTCATTACTCGGTGGACTATTCGTTCTGATTTTAATGCTTTTATTAAATGGTGGATTACTATTAAATATGGATATTGCAGTCACGAGAGATATTCCAGCACTCGTCGTAGCAAACGCAGTGCATCCACTATTTGGATCTATCTACTCTATCGTGATTATCGTACTTATTTACAATACGGTAGTGGCACTTATGTATGCAGTACTCGTTAGATTCACTGAAGCTAAAAGTAAAAAATATGTCGTACTACTTAGTGTTTTAATGGTCGTTGCGTTCTTATTTACTCGCATCGGATTCGTTGAACTCATTAATATATTCTATCCATTATATGGTTATCTCGGTATCATTATCGGATTCGGATTCTTCGTATTATGGGTTAGAAAGAAAATACAACGTTCTCCGTATTACGACAATACAAATAGTGAAGAATAATTATCATTACCTATCCAATTATTTGGATAGGTTTTTTCGTGTAATTAAACGCCCTCAACAAAACAATAACAGTTAATATAATCTTTACATAATTCAACCGTATTATATAATAATCATGTATAGGAGATGGTTTTTTGAATATAAAGGAACTTTTAAAGTTTGCCTTTGCATATTGTGGTATCGTAATCGGTGCCGGATTTGCAACTGGCCAAGAAATTATGCAATTTTTTACAAATAATGGAATGGCGAGTTTCATATCTATTATTTTTTCTGTTTTAATTATGACGTTTATTTTTAGACAAATTGCGAAAGTCGGATACTTATATGACGTAGAATCACACGAATTACCGCTCAATAAATTATTCGGTAACGTGTTCGGACGTATACTTGACTATTCGCTCATATTCTTTATGTTCGTCACGAGCTTTATAATGCTAGCTGGTGGCGGTAGTAACTTAAATGAAAGTTTTGGAATGCCAACATGGGTCGGTACGATTGTATTAATTGTACTCGTCTCAATTACGTTAATGTTAGATTTCGATAAAATTATTAACTTACTTGGTATTGCGACGCCAATTCTTTTAATTATGGTAACAATTATGTCGATTTACGCATTTTCAACAGCAGATATGACACTTTCTGAAGGTGCAACTTATGCGGACTCTACAGTACCACCTTGGAACAACTGGTGGATTGATGCGATCGTATATGCCGGATTAATGTTCGGAGTTGGATTTAGTTTTATTACGATTATGGGTTCTGACACGAGATTATATGAAGTAGTAAAAAGAGGTTCGTTACTCGGTGGATTCTTTGTTTTAATTTTACTTCTACTAGTAAACGGAAGTTTATTACTGAACATGGATAGTGCAGTAACTAAAGACGTACCATCATTAGTTGTCGCAAACGCAGTACATCCAATTTTTGGATCTATATACTCGATCGTCATTATCGTACTTATCTACAATACAGTCGTTGCATTAATGTATGCGGTACTCGTTCGATTCACAAGTTTTAGAAGTAAACAATACGTCATTTTACTTGTCGTACTAATGATCGTATCATTCTTCTTAACACGTATCGGTTTTGTTACATTAATTAACATATTCTATCCATTATATGGATATTTAGGAATAATTATCGCAATCGGCTACTTTGTACTATGGGTGAGAAAGAAAGTTCAACGCTCACCGTATTACGACAATACAAATAGTGAAAAATAAAATAACACTCCTAAATTGGACGACCAGTTTAGGAGTGTTTGTTTATACTGAAAAACTTACTTAACACCAAGTTCTTCTTTTAGTGCACGTTGTAATGTTTGACTAAAATTAATGCCTTTTTCTTTACCTAATTCCACTAGATAATTTGGTAATGTCACCATTTTATTCACTGTTTTGTTTTCTTCTTTTATACGTAAAAGATGAGTATCTGCAACAATTAGTTGTAGTTGTTCATTGTCATTTAATAAAGGTTTTAGTTCAGAAAAATCAGTCGCATTTGGAATATAATCCCCGTCATCCTCCATTACTAACAGGTGCCCCTCTAATGCATCTTTTGCCATATAAATAGCATCCTCAATATCCTCACCAAATGTAAGAGCACCTGGTAAATCTGGAAACCTTACGTTATAGTTTTCATCTTCTTTTTCAAGAATTGCATAATAATGATATTTCATAGTAAGTCCTCCTAATTTATTTGCAAGCAGTCTATAAAAGCCCTGCTTGCTTTAAAATTGAACGCTCTGTACCTCGAGGTAAATCTTTTTTTGGATGAGGCACAGTTACTTTTCCTGGATTTGTATCATGTTTAAAATGGTAATGACTTCCAACGATTTTAACAAGATACCAACCCTCGTGCTCAATCTTTTTAATAACATCTTTTGATGAACTCATTAGATTTACCTCCTACAACAATTATAATATATGTTATAACATATGTAAAATATTTTGAGAATAAGAAAAGAACTACTTTAGCTCAGTAGTTCTATATCCTCTCACGTTCCACACGTCGTATAAAAGTCGTTGCCTCTCGACTCTTTTAAGTACTCTGGAACGTTGTCATTATATGGTTTTGTACTTGCCTTTAGCATTTCATGTACTTTATTGTAATCCCCATTTATTGCATCTTCTATCGCTTGCTCTACCGTATGATGTCTCGGCACAAACGATGGATTTTTTCGTTTCATTAAGTCATAATCTACGACGTGGTCACGATAATTTGGTGTAAATTCAAGTGTTCCTAAAGCGAGTTGTCTAAACGTATTTGTATAGTCGAGTTGTCTGTGTTCGATTTCCTTTAAAAATTCAATAATCATTTTTCGGTCGTTTTCATCGTTATAGTCAATATCTTCTATACCGATTTTTTCACCCATTAACGTAAACCATTTGCGGTTATAAAATTTAGGGAACTGATCGAGTACCGATTGTGCAATTTCAACCGCTTCTTTTTCATCGTCACTAAATAACGGAATCATTGCTTCACCGAGCTTGCTTAAATTCCAGTGCATGATTTTTGGTTGGTTGTGATAACGATATCTACCTTCTTGATCTATTTGACTAAATACTGCATCTTGATGATACGTTTCAAGGAAAGCACACGGTCCAAAGTCGATTGTTGAGCCGTCAATCGTTACGTTATCTGTATTCATAACCCCATGAACAAACCCTACACTTTGCCAATGTGCGACGAGTTCTGCTTGTTTTCTTACGACCATTTCAAAAAACATTTTATATTTTACGTTATCTTCTAGTTCATTAAAATATGGATAGTGCCTGTTAATTGAGTAATCGACGATTTCTTTTAAATACAGTTCTCCGGCTACCTTTCCAAATTGAATAGTCCCAACACGTAAATGAGAATTCGCAACTCGGATCAGTAATGCTGCTGTTTTATCGATTTCTCTTTCAGCTATTTCAGTCGTTTCTAATAACGCTAAACTTCTCGTAGTCGGTATATGAATGTTATATAAAAACTCTGAATAAATGTATTCTTTAATCGCAGCGTCAATTGGTAATAATCCGTCTCCACCACGAGAATATCTCGTTGGTCCACTTCCCTTTACAGCTATGTCTACAGATGAATTGTCTAATAATGTTTCGCCTATTATTATTTGTCTGCCGTCTCCTAAAATAACTGGGTTACCAAACTGATGACCAAAATAACTTTGAGAAAATGGTGTCTCTTGATTATTAAATAAATCCGATGCATTTTTAAAGTGAAATTTACGACCTAACGGTACGTTAAATAGTTTCTCTTTAAAATCATAATTTAATGACTCATGTGTTTCATAAAATATTTCACTGTTATTTAAATATGTGTAGCTATACATAGTTTCTACCTCTTTTTAAAAATCGTATCTTCGATTGTTTTATCTTCAGTGGCAATCATTAACGTTATAAATACCATTATACTTAACAGAATGAAAATATAAATATTAACGATTTCGTTTTGAATCTGATCTTGAATCATACCCATTAAGAGTGGCCCGCTCGCTGCGATAATGTAACCGACTGACTGAGAGAATCCGGACAACATCATGCTCCCGTCATATGTATTCGCCTTTAAAGAAAATAGAACCATACATGTTGAAAAAGCCGAACCTGCACTACTACCAATAAGAAGCATCGCAATTAGTAATACGATATTTTGTTGAACGAACATTAAACTAAAACCTGTAATGAAGCATATAAATATAATAATGACTGGTATTCGTTTGTTTTTTACACTTTCAACAAATTGAGGGAAAATAAACGCAATCGGGACTTGAATAAACTGTGCGAACATAAAGTAGTATCCCGCAGTTTTAAATGTCAACCCTTGTGCAACTAAAATTGTCGGAACCCAAGCGACGACGCTATAAAAAATCATAGATTGTAAACCGAAGCTAAGTGCGAGACCCCACGCTATTCTCGATTTTGTTATGTCTTTCACAGTGAGTGTAGGTGTATTCTCATCGACTCCTTTAGTATGATAAGTCGGTGCTTTTAATTGTTTAATCCAAAAAACAATCGCTAATAGAGCTAAAATAAGCCAAATCGATAATGATAATTTATAGTCATATCGACTCACCTCTGATAGTGGAACAGATAAACCACCTCCAACACCCGCCATACCGTTCATCCACAGCACCGTATAAGCCAGTGATAAGACCAATATGAAGCGGGAATTTTAGCTTCACATAACTCGGAATCGTCACGTTTCCAACTGCTATACCTAATCCGATAATAATTGTACCTAATATAAACCACTCGACACTCGATAAGTTTCGAATGACGAGACCACATAATATAAAAATTAAAGAATAAAATATAATCAAGTTAATAGAATATTTTCGTACGAGTCTCGGTATAAATGGTGACGCAATACCAAATATTAAGAGTGGTATCGTCGTGAGAAGTCCTGCGACTGTATTCGAAATATGTAATGAGGCTTTAATTTGATCGACTACAGGACCAACAGCTGTAATTGGTGCACGTAAAATCGATGCAACGAACATCAATGAAATAATTAGCATCCAATGCTCTTTTAAATCATATAATTTTCCACTCAATAGTATCCTCCTTAAACTAGAAAAACACAGCCAATAATTGGCTGTGTAATTATATTATAACGTAATATGAGTACCCGCTTCACCTGCTAATGCTTTAACCGCATCAGATAATGAACAAATAATCGATTCTTTTCCTTCACCTGATTTTGCAAAACCAATTGCTGCCTCTACTTTAGGAAGCATTGAACCTGACGCGAAGTGACCTTCTTCAATATATCGTTCCATTTCTTCGACAGTGACGCGTTCTAATTTTGTTTCGTTTTCTGTACCGTAGTTAATAAGAGCGTTCGGTACATCTGTTAAAATCATTAACTTATCTGCATCACTTTGTAGTGCAAGTTTAAGTGCTGAACGGTCCTTATCGATTACAGCGTCCACTCCGTGAATGACACCGTCTTCGTCACGCCAAACCGGAATACCCCCACCGCCTGAAGAAATAACGATCGATTGTTCAGAAAGTGTTTTAATTTCTTCGACACCGTGAATAAGTTTTGGTTCTGGAGATGGCACGACGCGTCGATATCCACGTCCTGCGTCTTCTTTCATGTCGTATCCGAGTTCTTCTTCCATACGTTTTGCTTCTTCTTCAGTGAAGAATACGCCGATTGGTTTAGTCGGATTTTGAAACGCTTCGTCGTCTTTGTCAACTTCAGTCATCGTGAGTAATGATACGACGTTTTTGTCGATATTTGCTTCTTTCAGCTTGTTTTTTAGTGCTTGCTCAAGCATGAATCCAATCATGCCTTGTGATTCAGCACTACTTACAAATACTGGCATCGGTTTAATGTCAGCTTTAGCCGCTTCATTTTGAGCAATAATAAGACCAACTTGAGGTCCGTTACCATGAGTAACGATAATTTCGTGTCCTGCTTTGATGAGGTCAACCATACTCGTCGCTGCGCTATACACGTTTTCGTACTGGTTCTCGTAAGTTGGCTCTTGTTTTGGTTGTAAAATTGCGTTACCACCTAATGCTAAAACTACTTTTTGACTCATTCATACCACTCCTGATTAAATATTTAATTGATGCCATATGGTCACTCACATTTGACGTAAGATTTAATTTATACAGCATTTTTATTTTATCAAAACTTTCTTTATGAATAAATAAGTAATTTTAGTGATTTCATATCTTTTTAATACGCTAATTTATACAACGCTTTTGCTAAAACTTCAATCCCTTTAACTAAATCTTCAATATCTGTGTCTTCTTCGACGTTATGAGATAATCCACCGATAGATGGTACGAACAACATACCTGATGGTACAAACTGTGAAAATATTTGTGTGTCATGACCTGCGCCTGAAACCATAAACTTATAGTTCCCTGATGTTACTTCTTTTGCAGAATCTTCGATTGTTTTTATAATTTCTTCATTCATCAATGTCGGTTGTTCATCTAAATGAAGTGTAATCGTCGCTTCTAATCCATTTTTTGTAGCAACTTCTTGAATCGTATCTTCGACAATTTTACTAAAGTGATTTAATTCCTTTTCGTCTATATGACGCGTGTCTACACTAAATTCAATTTCACCTGGGACAACGTTCGTGACATTTGGAACGAGGTTTACTTTACCAAACGTAATGACAAGTGGATCTCCAATCTCTTTAGCTTTCTGATTTAGTCTTTGTACGATTTCGCTAAATGAAACAACTACATCTTTTCTATAACCCATCGGTGTTGTTCCAGCATGGTTTGCTTCATCTTTTAAGTTTATGTAATATCGTTTAAAACCAACAATACCTGTAACGACACCGATTTGTTTTTGTTCTTTTTCTAGCACTTGACCTTGCTCAATATGAATTTCTATCCACGCTTTAATGTCGTTTCGTACTGAGTCGTCTGTTCTAAAGTCAAAACCTGATTGTCTCATCGCATCGACAAAATTAACGCCTTCAGAGTCTGTGAGTCCTTTTACAATTTCGTTATCTTGGATGTTAAAGAAGTTTTTACTGCCCCAAAATGCAATTGGGAAACGGCTACCTTCTTCTTCAGCGAGTGCGAGCACTTCAATATTTTTCTTAGGTTGTCCGTACTTTTCTTTTAAGTAAAGAATCGCTGTAAGTCCTGCGAGAATTCCGTATTGCCCGTCGAGATGACCACCTTCAACGACAGTGTCGATATGAGATCCCGTTAAGATCGTCTCATCGCTGTTTACTCCAACGAGTTTACCTGAAACGTTACCGATAGAGTCTTGAACGACCTCTAATCCGTGATTTTCAAACTCTTTAATGAGGGCATTGACGGCAGCATTCCACTCATCTGTATATAATAATCGTGTAATCCCACGTGGTTCTAAACCACCAAAACGAGAAAATTTTTCATCTAACTTTATAAACGTTGAACGAATATCCATATATCATGCCCCTAATTAAATCATTTAGTTCATTAAGTTTTGAGGATTTCCTTCTAAAAACTTAATCGTGTTTTCAAATGCGATTTTTGCTCTTAACTCCATCGCTTCATCTGTTAAGAATCCGACGTGTGGTGTTAATACTGTGTTTTTTGCATTTAATAATTTGTAGTCCCCTGGAATTGGAGGTTCCATATCATATACGTCGATTCCTGCTCCAGCGATTACATCGTTATTTAACGCATCTGCTAAAGCATCGTTATCAACGACTGGTCCACGCGCACAGTTAATTAAAACGGCACTTTCTTTCATCTTTTCAAATTCTTCTTTACCGAGTAAATGATGCGTATCTTTCGTTGCTGGTACGTGTAAAGTAATGATGTCTGACTGTTTTAACATGTCATCTAAGTCCATATACTCCATACCGAGTTCTAATGCTTCAGGTTTTTCACTCGAGCCGTTATACGCGATTAAGTTCGCTCCAAACGCTTTAAATAGCTTTGCAGTTTCTAAACCGATTTTACCTGTTCCGATAAAACCAACTGTTTTTCCTTTAATTTCTCGACCTTGGAAAGCACCAGGGAAGTTTTCAGCTTTTCTCGTATCACTGTCTCCTTCAGTGATTTTTCTGAATACGTCTAACGTTAAACCGACCGCGAGTTCAGCAACAGCTGTATTAGCATAACCTGCAGCGTTACTTAAAAGAACTTTTTCTTTCGTATTTGCGTCATCTAATTCCACGTGATCGACACCTGTAAATGCAACGTTAATGTATTTTAAGTTCTCATTTTGTTCGATTGCTTCTTTTGGATATGGATTGTTCGCAATCATAATAACGTCAGCGTCTTTACTACGCTCGATTAATTCATCTTTATCCGTCGTTTTCTCGTTGTAATACACAAAATCGTGACCTTTTTCTTTAATCGGTGCTGCGAGTTTTTCCACCATTTCGTCCGGTATGTTTAGAGGTTCTAATAATTTAACTAACATAGTACTATTCTCCCTTCACAATTCGATATACCCTTAAGCGTTTCTATATAATCCCTTTCTCACTCCAGTGAGTAAGAACTTTTTCTAACGCGTATTTAACGTGCTCGTATACTAAGCCACCTTGCATAAATGCGATATATGGTTCCCTCACTGGCCCATCTGCAGATAATTCTAAAGATGCACCTTGTATAAATGTTCCTGCTGCCATAATGACTGGATGTTGATAGCCTGGTATTAAATCTGGAATCGGTAAAAATTTAGAGTTTACAGGACTCGCGCTTTGTACCATTTGTATAAATGAAATCATTTCTTCTTCAGTGTTAAACTGAATGCTTTGTATTAAGTCAGTACGTGTTTCATCGAATAGTGGATCTGTACGATACCCTAATTTCGTTAACACGTGACTCGTGAGTAGCGCTCCATTTAAACTTTCGATTACAGCGTGTGGCGCCATAAATAATCCTTGGTACATATCGAGTAATACTTCTAGTGACGCACCCATTTCTTTACCGATACCTGGGACTGTTAACCTGTAACTAACACGTTCAATTAAATCTTTACGACCAACGACGTATCCACCCATTTTAGCAAGTCCACCACCTGGGTTTTTTATTAAACTTCCAGCAGCGATATCCGCACCGACTTCAATCGGTTCTCTACGTTCTACAAATTCACCATAACAGTTATCGACAAATACGATAATATTTGGATGACGTTCTTTAATCCTTTTTATAACCGCTTCAATTTGTTCGATCGTTAACGATTTTCTCGTCGAGTATCCACGTGAACGCTGAATACCGATTACTTTCGTATTGTCTTTAATGTTATTTAAAATCGCATCGATATCGAACGCTTTATCGTCAATTAAATCGACGTAATTAAAATCAATGCCGAGTGCTTTCATACTTCCGACGTCTTCCTCACTATCTCCGATTACTTTTTCTAACGTGTCGTACGGCCAACCCGTAATGTATAATAACTCGTCACCACGTTCTAATAACGATAAAAGGCTGAGAGAAATCGCATGTGTACCTGAAATAATTTGCGCGCGTACGAGCGCATCTTCCGCTTTAAAAATATCTCTATAAATATCTTCTAATTTGTCACGACCCGTGTCGTCATACCCGTAACCGGTAGTTCCAGTAAAGTCACTTTCCATGACGGAGTGATCGTTAAATGATTGCATCACTTTTTTAAAGTTGTCGTATGCAATTTGTTTATTCTGTTTTACAAGTGGTTCTATTGCTATTTCTGATTGCTTAATAATCTCTAATGCGTGTGTCATTGTTTCTCCTTTAAAATCTCTTGAACGATACTTATATCTTTTGTGTATCCTTCAATTTTGTATACTTCTAAAGACTCGTCAAACGCTTCTTTCGTCACGTACGTTCTTTGTTTTAAATCATACAATTCGTTGATTTTACTCGGTTCAATATTTCTATTATACGCTTCATAATGCTTTTTGATTCCGTCTTCTAAACAGTTTAACAGCGTACGTTTTTGCATAAATTTATTGACGATAAAATACATTTCCTCTGTCAATAAGTTTAAATTCGGATTTAAGTCACTTTTATTGAATAGTACAATGACCGGAATGTGTGACATATCGAGCTCTTTTAATAGAGCGATCACCGTATTAAAATGGGCGTCGATATATTTTGAGTTGTTATCGATGACGTGAATTAAAAAGTCACTGTCTCGTGCTTCTTCTAGCGTAGATTTAAAACTTTCAACGAGCGTCGTCGGTAATTTTTGAATAAACCCAACCGTATCTGTCAAAATCGCATTAAAACCATTTTGAAATTCTAACTTTCTCGTCTTCGGATCGAGTGTTGCGAATAATTGGTTAATTTCTTTCGTGTCCGCTTCAGTAAGTGCGTTAAACATCGCAGATTTCCCGGCGTTCGTATATCCTATCAAACTAAATTTAGTGACACTACTACGATTTCTTTGATCGCGGTAATTTTGTCTCGTATTTTCAATCGTCTTTAGTTCTTTTTTAATCTCTTTAATACGTCTATTAATATGTCGTCGGTCGGTTTCTAATTTCGTTTCCCCAGGACCTCTCGTTCCGATTCCCCCACCAAGACGAGATAAGTTAATACCTTGTCCTCGAAGTCTCGGGAGTAAATACTCAAGCTGAGCGAGCTCGACTTGTAGCTGTCCTGCTTTCGTATTTGCACGTAAACTAAATATGTCTAAAATGACTTGTGTTCGATCGAGAACAGACGTATCGAGTATACTTTCAATATTTCTATTTTGTGATGCTTTAATTTCATCGTTTACGATGACGTAATCAAGTGTGTCATACATCGCTTTAACTTCTTCTAAAAAGCCACTTCCGACATAGTAACGTGTGTCGACTTCTTGGCGATTTTGAATGTGCGTATTTAATATATTAATGCCGATAGATTCAGCTAAAACCTTTAATTCAGATACTTCACTTTCAATGTCTTCAGTCTCTTTTGTATTGACGGCGATAATGATGCCTGAAAATTGTTGCTCCAACTTGTGTCACCTCCAAATTTTAAAAAATATTATCTGTTTTGTGTTTAACGTCAGTGTTTTAAGTGAATATAAGTAAGGCGAATAGATAAGGGTGATAATTAAATGGTACGTGAGTTTTACGATTTAAAAACAAGAGATATCCATAAAAACTTAATAAAAATGTCCGATTATAAAGATCATGTTGTACTAATTGTTGCGATGGCGAGTAATATCGACCGTTTTAATGATTTAACGATGCTAGAGAAACTCTACAGCAACTTAAAAGATCAAAGATTAGAAGTTCTTCTATTTCCTACAGATCAACTCGATGAAAAAGAAACACTTCGCTCTACTGAACTCGACCATGCGTTACATCAAGCATTTGCCATCGATTTACCGTTAATGGAAAAAGTAGATGTAAAAGGTGATACGAAACATCCGATTTTTAGTTACTTAACTGAAGGTAAATTTAAAATGTTTAAAAACGATGTGAAACGAAACTTTACGATGTTCGTCGTTTCTAGAACAGGTGAAATCGTTAAGCGACTCAATCACGATGTGAATTACGAAAGTCTATATAATATAATCGAACCATACTTAGAAGAAAGTGTATAGTAAAAGTCTCATTGATTTATGATCAATGAGACT